>NZ_CP079717.1:0-206938 GCF_024971755.1 Shewanella xiamenensis | reverse complement strand
TGTCATTTTCAGAAGACGACTGCACCAGTTGATTGGGCGTAATGGCTGTTGTGCAGCCAGCTCCTGACAGTTCAATATCAGAAGTGATCTGCACCAATCTCGACTATGCTCAATACTCGTGTGCACCAAAGCGAGGTGAGCATGGCGACGGAGGCTCTGTTGCAAAGATTGGCGGCAGTCAGAGGTAGGCTGTCGCTCTGCGCCGATCAGGCGGCTGCTGCGAAATGGTGGTTGAGCATGCCCATGGCCTCCGTCAGCGCCGAGGGCCCAATGCCAAAAGCTCTCTCCACAAGGCGCACCTCGCCCCTGATGCCGGGCTGCAGGCACCAGGGGCGAGCCTGTCCTTTGCGCAGGGCTCGCATGACTTCGAATCCCTTGATCGTGGCATAGGCCGTGGGGATCGATTTGAAACCGCGCACCGGCTTGATCAGTATCTTGAGCTTTCCGTGATCGGCCTCGATCACGTTATTGAGATACTTCACCTGCCGGTGGGCCGTCTCCCGGTCCAGCTTTCCTTCGCGCTTCAATTCGGTGATCGCTGCACCATAGCTCGGCGCTTTGTCGGTATTGAGCGTGGCAGGCTTTTCCCAGTGCTTCAGGCCTCGCAGGGCCTTGCCCAGGAACCGCTTCGCTGCCTTGGCGCTGCGGGTCGGCGACAGGTAGAAATCGATCGTGTCGCCCCGCTTGTCGACTGCCCGGTACAGGTAGGTCCACTTGCCCCGCACCTTGACGTAGGTTTCATCCAGGCGCCAGCTCGGATCAAAGCCACGCCGCCAGAACCAGCGCAGCCGCTTCTCCATCTCCGGGGCGTAGCACTGGACCCAGCGATAGATCGTCGTATGGTCGACCGAAATGCCGCGTTCCGCCAGCATTTCCTCAAGGTCGCGATAGCTGATCGGATAGCGACAATACCAGCGCACCGCCCACAGGATCACATCACCCTGGAAATGGCGCCACTTGAAATCCGTCATCGTTCCGTCCGTCCAATCTCCGCCAAGCATGCTCAAGCTTCACGATTTTTGCAACAGAGCCCACACGAGTATTGAGCATAGTCGAGATTGGTGCAGATCACTTCTGATATTGAACTGTCAGGAGCTGGCTGCACAACAGCCATTACGCCCAATCAACTGGTGCAGTCGTCTTCTGAAAATGACATTTGGTATCTCTCATAAACGGATGTTTTTGAGAGAACTATCTTCGGCCTTCACACGCACGAAAGGCGGCGAAGCTCCGCCGTTAATCCGTCCGCCGGAGATCTCGCCCAGGCAGGCTGAAGGCCGAGCAAGCCTGACAGGCCCGAAAAGCCCGGCACGGGCGTCGGCGGCGATGACGGCGGCGGCATTATCCAGGGTTGATGATGGAAGTGGAGGATATCGACAACCTCTCGCGCAACCAAGACATCGCGGTCGGACTGCAAGTGATCTTGAAGCCACGGGCCCGTCCCACCCCGACATGGACCTCGATGCCCGAACGGACGTTAGATTTCGAGTTCTAGGCGTTCTGCGATGAAGGTTGGATCCCAGCCGGGATTGAAAGTGTCGACGTGGGTGAATCCGAGCCGCTCGTATAGGCCACGCAGGTTCGGGTGGCAGTCGAGCCGCAGCTTGGCGCACCCCTGCGTTCGCGCGGCATGGCGGCAAGCCTCGATCAGCGCGGAGCTGACACCCCGGCCCGCATGTGTCCGTCGCACCGCGAGCTTGTGCAGATATGCGGCCTCCCCCTTGAGGGCGTCGGGCCAGAACTCGGGATCCTCGGCCGACAAGGTGCAACAGCCGACGATGCCGTCGCTGCAACTCGCGACTAGGAGCTCGGATCTCAGGACGAAGGTCTCCGCGAATGTCCGGTCGATCCGCGCGACGTCCCAGGCGGGCGTTCCCTTGGCGGACATCCACGCCGCAGCGTCGTGCATCAGCCGCACAACCTCGTCGATATCACCCGAGCAGGCGACCCGAACGTTCGGAGGCTCCTCGCTGTCCATTCGCTCCCCTGGCGCGGTATGAACCGCCGCCTCATAGTGCAGTTTGATCCTGACGAGCCCAGCATGTCTGCGCCCACCTTCGCGGAACCTGACCAGGGTCCGCTAGCGGGCGGCCGGAAGGTGAATGCTAGGCATGATCTAACCCTCGGTCTCTGGCGTCGCGACTGCGAAATTTCGCGAGGGTTTCCGAGAAGGTGATTGCGCTTCGCAGATCTCCAGGCGCGTGGGTGCGGACGTAGTCAGCGCCATTGCCGATCGCGTGAAGTTCCGCCGCAAGGCTCGCTGGACCCAGATCCTTTACAGGAAGGCCAACGGTGGCGCCCAAGAAGGATTTCCGCGACACCGAGACCAATAGCGGAAGCCCCAACGCCGACTTCAGCTTTTGAAGGTTCGACAGCACGTGCAGCGATGTTTCCGGTGCGGGGCTCAAGAAAAATCCCATCCCCGGATCGAGGATGAGCCGGTCGGCAGCGACCCCGCTCCGTCGCAAGGCGGAAACCCGCGCCTCGAAGAACCGCACAATCTCGTCGAGCGCGTCTTCGGGTCGAAGGTGACCGGTGCGGGTGGCGATGCCATCCCGCTGCGCTGAGTGCATAACCACCAGCCTGCAGTCCGCCTCAGCAATATCGGGATAGAGCGCAGGGTCAGGAAATCCTTGGATATCGTTCAGGTAGCCCACGCCGCGCTTGAGCGCATAGCGCTGGGTTTCCGGTTGGAAGCTGTCGATTGAAACACGGTGCATCTGATCGGACAGGGCGTCTAAGAGCGGCGCAATACGTCTGATCTCATCGGCCGGCGATACAGGCCTCGCGTCCGGATGGCTGGCGGCCGGTCCGACATCCACGACGTCTGATCCGACTCGCAGCATTTCGATCGCCGCGGTGACAGCGCCGGCGGGGTCTAGCCGCCGGCTCTCATCGAAGAAGGAGTCCTCGGTGAGATTCAGAATGCCGAACACCGTCACCATGGCGTCGGCCTCCGCAGCGACTTCCACGATGGGGATCGGGCGAGCAAAAAGGCAGCAATTATGAGCCCCATACCTACAAAGCCCCACGCATCAAGCTTTTGCCCATGAAGCAACCAGGCAATGGCTGTAATTATGACGACGCCGAGTCCCGACCAGACTGCATAAGCAACACCGACAGGGATGGATTTCAGAACCAGAGAACATGTCATTGTACTGGAAGGCGCATTACAACTGCGGCTGGGGGATGAGTGGCACACCGTTTCTGCCGGGGAATCCCTGCGCTTCCATGCGGATATCCCGCACGCTTACGCCAATCCCGGTAAGGCCATTGTGACACTGCATAATCTGATCCATTATCCGCGCCCGGCGGACAAATAAAAAAGCAGGGTATAATAAATATACCCCGCTTTGACTTAACGGATCGTCTTACTTTATTTGTAAAATAAAACCAAAATAAATATGTGTTCAGCTTAACTTATTATATATCATCCTTATACCAACCGGGATGATATGTTTATACTGAACAGAAAAGCATGCCATTCAGAATACTATCTTCTGTTATATATGGCGGTTTATTTATTGTTTAATTACACACACTCAGGCATATCACTATGCTATCGTGATGTTTTCACTGGTGTTGTTACTACTGCCTTTACGGCATTTTGGTGTTGTTCAAAATGACTGTCGCAGCAGTCTTTCTGGTGTCTTAAATACTATTATTATAACTGCATCTGGTGTTGTTAATATTATTGTTACTGCTTACTTTATTATTATTGCTGTCAGTCTTTGCTGTTTCTTTTTTATTAAGGGTATTACCAAACTGCGGGGGCATTATCGTACAGTGATCCTGAACCATTCTGAAACGAAATTACAGATTACGGTTAAAATATAAAAAAAAGCCACCATTCCTGCCGGATACGGTGGCTTAAATACAGAATTAATTAATTTATTTCAGTATGTTATCACACATCAGCTGAAGTGTATTAATAAACCGTGCTGCATGAAAGCCATCACAGACTGCATGATGAACCTGTACAGAAACAGGTAATAATACGCGGTCACCTTCCTGCTGAAACTTTGCCATCGTAAAAACCGGGGCAAAATAATCATCATTTCCGGTGATGTTCAGGTTAAATCCGTCAAAACTCACCCACGGTAATGATGATATATTCAGGTGATTCTCCGGTAAATTTCCCTGCGGAAACAATCTGGTATCATGCTGATATTCTGCCGTTACCGCATTATAACCTGCCATAAACTCACTGAGATCCGGAAAATAACGGCAGGACAGTGCAGAGAATGTTTCGGTTTCTTTATGAAAGACAGTAAAGACCGGGTCTGACTGGTCCCAGTAAATAAGTTCATTGTCTTTCAGTGCCATCCGGAACTCCGGAAACTGATTAACAGCCCGGGAGATCAGGTAAATCATCAGCGGATAAAACTTATAACCTGTCTCCGCCAGTGCGGTACGCAAAGCGGTAATATCGAGTTTGGTGGTCAGGCTGAATCCGCATTTATTCTGCTGACGATAAAGGGCAAAGTGTTCCCTGCGATTCCAGGTATTCAGGTCAATCCGGGTAAAATTCATGGTTATTCCTTCTGATTAATAGTGAAAAATATTAATAATCAGAAGGCAGTCTGGTTGTCTCAATGGGTAACATTCCGTCCTCCGTAAGCTGTTTGGTATTCAGTAATAATACCCTATACGGGCTTAATCTGTATTAAGCCCGGCTTTATTTATTCCGGCCAATCATCCGCAAACACATAGCGGATCAGTTCTGCGGATTCACGGGGCGGTGCTCTCAGCACATCCGCCATTAAATCAATCTCCATCTGACAGGTTTGCAGCTTGTCTTCCGCCGGTACATACGGATCATCCGTCAGGAAACTATCGCCGTATTTATCCATCGACCCCTGTATTTGTGCCGAAAATAAAGTCACGGTACTCTCCGGAGGCCTTTTTCATATCCGGCGGGCCTGACACTTCCGGATGCAGCACACGAAAACAGAAGTCACCGGAACACGCCATTCTGAGAAAACTGTCACTAATCTGTTTTATTCCGCAAACAGAAAACCACCGGATAACCGGGGTATAGGAAGTATAAAGGGTATAGGAAGTATAAACCACCTTTTTGCTCCTCATCCGAAGTATCTTACCTGAAATTCCCTCACTCGTTTACCGCTCAAGCCCCAATTTTAACTGCCGGTCCAGCCTAAACCGCTCTAATAAGGTTCGATTTGGCGGTAAAATCTCTAGCCTGATAGCTCGAGAGATACAAACTGCCCCACCGCCCCGTTTAAAAGTTGGCAGTGTTGAGCAGTGTTGGATTTGGGGTCGTAGCGGGCGGCCGGAAGGTGAATGCTAGGCATGATCTAACCCTCGGTCTCTGGCGTCGCGACTGCGAAATTTCGCGAGGGTTTCCGAGAAGGTGATTGCGCTTCGCAGATCTCCAGGCGCGTGGGTGCGGACGTAGTCAGCGCCATTGCCGATCGCGTGAAGTTCCGCCGCAAGGCTCGCTGGACCCAGATCCTTTACAGGAAGGCCAACGGTGGCGCCCAAGAAGGATTTCCGCGACACCGAGACCAATAGCGGAAGCCCCAACGCCGACTTCAGCTTTTGAAGGTTCGACAGCACGTGCAGCGATGTTTCCGGTGCGGGGCTCAAGAAAAATCCCATCCCCGGGCAAAGGCAGAATCAGTGCGCAAGGCTTTAACTGAAGCTCTGAAATATTTACCTGCAGAACTGCGTAAAACGTTGACCTATGACCGTGGACGTGAGATGTCAGAACATAAAATACTCGAAGAAGATTTAGGCATAGATGTATATTTCTGTGACCCACATTCACCCTGGCAAAAAGGCACATGCGAAAATATGAATGGTTTAATTAGGCAATATTTACCTAAAGGGATTGATTTAAATCAGGCAGATCAGCATTATTTAAATCAAGTTGCCATGTCACTGAATACTCGTCCTAGAAAGGCGTTAGATTGGCTTACACCATTAGAGAAATTTGCTCAGCTTGTTGATTATCATATGGCTTTTGAAACTGTCGCACCTCATGTTTGAATTCGCCCCATATTTTTGCTACAGTGAACCAAATTAAGATCATCTATTTACTAGGCCTCGCATTTGCGGGGTTTTTAATGCTGAATAAAAGGAAAACTTGATGGAATTGCCCAATATTATGCACCCGGTCGCGAAGCTGAGCACCGCATTAGCCGCTGCATTGATGCTGAGCGGGTGCATGCCCGGTGAAATCCGCCCGACGATTGGCCAGCAAATGGAAACTGGCGACCAACGGTTTGGCGATCTGGTTTTCCGCCAGCTCGCACCGAATGTCTGGCAGCACACTTCCTATCTCGACATGCCGGGTTTCGGGGCAGTCGCTTCCAACGGTTTGATCGTCAGGGATGGCGGCCGCGTGCTGGTGGTCGATACCGCCTGGACCGATGACCAGACCGCCCAGATCCTCAACTGGATCAAGCAGGAGATCAACCTGCCGGTCGCGCTGGCGGTGGTGACTCACGCGCATCAGGACAAGATGGGCGGTATGGACGCGCTGCATGCGGCGGGGATTGCGACTTATGCCAATGCGTTGTCGAACCAGCTTGCCCCGCAAGAGGGGATGGTTGCGGCGCAACACAGCCTGACTTTCGCCGCCAATGGCTGGGTCGAACCAGCAACCGCGCCCAACTTTGGCCCGCTCAAGGTATTTTACCCCGGCCCCGGCCACACCAGTGACAATATCACCGTTGGGATCGACGGCACCGACATCGCTTTTGGTGGCTGCCTGATCAAGGACAGCAAGGCCAAGTCGCTCGGCAATCTCGGTGATGCCGACACTGAGCACTACGCCGCGTCAGCGCGCGCGTTTGGTGCGGCGTTCCCCAAGGCCAGCATGATCGTGATGAGCCATTCCGCCCCCGATAGCCGCGCCGCAATCACTCATACGGCCCGCATGGCCGACAAGCTGCGCTGAGCCATGGCTGACCACGTCACCCCCAATCTGCCATCGCGCGATTTCGATGTGACAGAGGCGTTTTATGCGAAGCTGGGCTTTGCGACGAGTTGGAAGGATCGCGGCTGGATGATCCTGCAGCGCGGCGGTTTGCAGCTCGAATTCTTCCCCTATCCTGACCTCGACCCAGCTACGAGCTCGTTCGGCTGTTGCCTGCGGTTGGATGATCTCGATGCCATGGTGGCATTGGTGAACGCGGCGGGAGCCGAGGAAAAAAGCACCGGCTGGCCGCGCTTCAAAGCTCCGCAACTGGAGGCGAGCGGCCTGAGGATCGGCTACCTGATCGATCCCGACTGCACGCTGGTGCGGCTGATCCAGAACCCCGACTGACCGCATGCCCGCGAAAATCAAGATTTGCGGGATCAGCACACCCGAGGCGCTCGATGCGACCATCGCGGCGCGGGCGGACTATGCCGGGTTGGTGTTCTATCCAGCGTCGCCCCGTGCGGTTACGTCGAATGTCGCGGGCGCTTTGACATCGCGCGCAGCTGGCCAGATCGCCATGGTCGGTTTGTTCGTCGATGCGGATGATGCTGTCATCGCCGACGCACTGGTGGCAGCCAAGCTGAACGCGCTGCAGCTGCACGGTTCGGAATCGCCCGAACGCGTGGCCCAGTTGCGCGCGCGGTTTGGCAAGCCGGTGTGGAAGGCGCTGCCCGTCGCCAGCGCCAGCGATGTCGCACGCGCCGCAGCCTATGCCGGGGCGGCGGACTTGATCTTGTTCGACGCCAAGACCCCCAAAGGCGCGCTGCCCGGCGGCATGGGGTTGGCGTTCGACTGGTCGCTGCTGGCCGGATATCGCGGTGCCTTGCCGTGGGGGCTGGCAGGCGGGCTAAATCCGACGAATGTTGCCGAGGCGATTGCGCGCACCGGAGCGCCGCTGGTCGATACCTCCAGCGGCGTCGAAAGCGCGCCGGGCGTCAAGGATACCGACAAGATTACCAATTTCGCCTTTGCGGTGCGCTTGGCCTAAATCGCGTCGATCAATAGGCGTCGTTCAGCGCAAAGATCGGCTTGCGGGTGCGCCACTGCCCTCGGGTGAAGTCGGGAAAATCTAACGTGCGATTGCCCTCAGCAATCGATTGTTCCGACAGAGGCGTGATCGCGCTCCAGGCCAGCGCGTCGTAAATGTCGATTGGCATCGGGGCCTTGGCCTTCAGCGCCTCGACAAAAGCGTGGATCACGAACCAGTCCATCCCGCCATGCCCGGCCCCTGCCGCCAGATCGGCGTAGCGTTTCCATAGCGGGTGATCGTATTTCGCAAACCAGCCCTCGGCAGGCTCCCAGCGGTGCGGCTGTGGGCTCTTGCCCTCCAGATAGATCGACTTGTTGACGTCCATCCACAGCCCCTCGGTGCCTTGCACCCGAAAGCCGAGAGAATAGGGGCGCGGCAGCGAGGTGTCGTGGCACAGCATGATCGTTTCACCATTAGTGCAGCCGATCATGGTGTTGACCACATCACCCAGTGCGAATTTCACCTCGGCGTTGGGATGATCGGCAGAGCCGTTCTTGACGACATAATCATGCAGCCCGCGCGCCTTACAGCCGAAGCCGCCAGCGCCCGCTTCGCCCGGCAACGCGACCTTCAGGGTGCGGGTCTGCGGCGGGTAGCACACGCCGGCATCGGCGCAGCCCTGGTACTTCACGGTCAGGGTGGTCGCGCTCGCGCCGGCCGCGGGCGTGCCGGTGAGGGTGCCGAGCAATTCCTTGCGGTAGGTTTCGACGTCGCCGAAGAATTCGTCGCGGTAGGCCTTGCCCTTCGGCAGCGCCATGGTCGCGCCGGTGAAGGCGGCATCGGCCTTGACCGAGGTGCGGTGCCGGGTATAGGAAGTATAAACCACCTTTTTGCTCCTCATCCGAAGTATCTTACCTGAAATTCCCTCACTCGTTTACCGCTCAAGCCCCAATTTTAACTGCCGGTCCAGCCTAAACCGCTCTAATAAGGTTCGATTTGGCGGTAAAATCTCTAGCCTGATAGCTCGAGAGATACAAACTGCCCCACCGCCCCGTTTAAAAGTTGGCAGTGTTGAGCAGTGTTGGATTTGGGGTCGTCAGTCAAAGAGACGACTCTGTGATGGATCGAACAGGCTGGGAGTCAGTGGCGGCGCTCGTTCTGGTGGCAGCTCACGCTGCTTGGCGGCATTCGCCTTGGCTGTTTTCTGTTTCAGATGCTTGAGAATCTGCTCAATGACCTTCGGATCTTCGATGCTGGCAATCACTTTGACGTGACCGCCGCAGTGTTCGCAGACTTCAATATCAATATTGAAGACTCGCTTGAGGCGTTGCATCCAGGTCATGGCGCGGTGGCGCTCTGCAGGACTCTTGTCACGCCAGTTAGTATCGAGACCTTCCGATTTGTCGGGCTTCTTGCCCCGCTTGGCGGGTGTTACTTGAACTCGGTGTTTGCTGTTCGGTGCAAAGACGCCGTGGAAGCGTGTGAGGTTGACTCGCGGCTTAGGTACCAACGCAGCGAGTTTGGCGATGAAGTCCAGCGGCTCGAAGATCACATGGGTGGTGCCATTGCGGTACGGAGTTTTGAGCTCGTAACGCACCTGCCCATTGGCGGTTAATGCCAGACGTTTTTCTGAAACCGCTGGCCGACTAATGTAGCGACACAAGCGCTCAAGCTTATCCCGCTGATGCGCTTCGGCCATCACACCGGCGTGTAGCGAGAAACCAGCATGGTTGGCTACTCGACTGCTTGAGTCGGCTTTATCCTCACGCCCTGGCAAGGTTTGCAGGGTGAAGACTTTGCGCCCTTGCTGGGGGCCGACGGCAATGCGATACGTAACCGAAGCACCATGTAATTGAGTCAGCGTATCGTCTTCGCCCTCTTCCAGTGTCAACCACGTATTCTCGGCATCACGCTCCAAAATCCCACGCTTTTCCATGCAGCGAGCGATGCGATGGCTGAGGGTGTGAGCGAGCGTATTCAGCTCATCGTAAGTGGGTGCCTTGACACGATGGAAGCGTTGCTTGCCATAGTCATCTTCGGCATAGACACCATCGAGAAACAGCATGTGGTAGTGGACATTGAGATTTAGCGCGGAGCCAAAGCGTTGGATAAGAGTCACTGAGCCAGTTTGTGCAGAGGCTTTGGTGTAACCGGCTTTTTTGATCAGATGAGTTGAGAGTGTACGATAGACGATACTCAAGACCTGGCCCATCAGCTGGGGATGGCGAGCCAGCAAAAAGCGTAGCTGGAAAGGAAAGCTGAGCACCCACTGGCGAATGGGCTCCTTGGGGAAGACTTCGTCTATCAGCAGCGCCGCACTCTCGGCCATCCGGCGGGCACCGCAGCTAGGGCAAAAGCCGCGTCGTTTACAGCTGAAGGCGACCAGACGCTCGTGATGACAATCCTCGCAGCGAACCCGCATGAAACCATACTCCAGACGGCCACATTGGAGGAGGTCGTTGAATTCTTGTTGGATGTAGCGAGGCAGGTGTTGACCTTGGGCTTCGAGTGAGGCTTTGAAGGCTGGGTAGTGCTGCTCAACCAGCTGGTAGAGCAGCGTCTGGTCGGGTTGGTGGCGTTCGTAACCGTTTGTTTGAGTGGGCGATTGACTCGCCGTGGCGTTCCTTGCCAGCGACATGGGTATCCTCCGCTGATACTGTGGTTATGTACAGTATCAGCGGCTTGCGTTCAGACGTCCAGTCTGGCCCTAGACATCGCTAAATGCTTAACCCGCAATAGCCCTCACGAGTTGTTATCAGCCACTACCGGTTGAGCGAGAAGGTTTTGGGTTCAGGGTGCTATTGCTCCACCAATCACAATACTGAAGCCCCAACTGTTATCAGTTGGGGCTTTTTCTTGTCTGTTTGCGGCGGTTGCGTTTTATCGGTAGTCGTCGAGCTCTGCACCATCCCACATAAGAGCTTAACGGTGCGATCTTCAACGCCATCACACAAAACTTTCTTTTTCACGCACAGTCAACTTATTGGATGTTTTATTAACAACCCAAAAGGAGATATTTTGGGGCTTTTTCTTGTCTGTTTGCGGCGGTTGCGTTTTATCGGTAGTCGTCGAGCTCTGCACCATCCCACATAAGAGCTTAACGGTGCGATCTTCAACGCCATCACACAAAACTTTCTTTTTCACGCACAGTCAACTTAGATAGCAACAATAATGAAAATCTGTCACTGAGCGAGCCACACCGACAAGCTGATCGTTCAGCCATGCGGTCACCATCAAATTAGAGTTGTCGAGCATACCCTGAATAGTTGACTCATTATCCAAAGGACGACGCTCACCCAATGAAGTTTTCTTCAGTAAACTCACGAATTGTTCAACTGAGATTGGATGGTTTACTTTGTACTCGATTTCCATTTTTCATCCTCTGGAGCTGAATTTGCTTATAACGCCCGGTTAAGGGGCAACCAACGCATAATAAAAATGCCACGCGTTGGTTGTCCCTCTTGAACCGTTTGTTATGTTTTATTGCAACCAGCTGATTTTATTGAAAATGTTCTTAGGATCATCAACTGGTTTAAGACATTATTGCCTTACTTCTAAAAAGTGTTTTTTTGCAAGATAAGCAAATATGTTTATAACGATGATCTGCATGAGCTGTTAATGGTTGAAAAATCACTTTATCTGAACCACAACTAAAGCATTTCGCACTTTCTGAATCTGCCGTTTTACATTCTGGATGCTTTATCAAATAATCCTCAAGTGTCGGTAATTTGTGCCAATCATCATCCTGTGGCTTCGAATATGATACGAAATAGTAGAATGCAGCAGCAGAACCCAAAACTAAAACCAACCAAATGAAATCCATTTCTGTTCCTCAAGTTATCCCGAAAACATAACGCCGCGTTAAGTAGTGAGCAACATGCCACCCAACCTAAACCATTGTGCCGTAAACACTAAATTCAAAGCAAACCGAAAATGCCCAGCGTTGCGAATCTGTCTTAAGCGCTTTGTTATGTGCGTAGCCGAATCTTGCGCTTAGTCAGGAACAATGATTACCCCTAATTGCTCCAGTAACTGCTCCTGTTGCCACGAGCATATTTTTACACCTGTAAGATCAATCTTTCGAGGATCTAAACCATAAAGCTCTGAATGACTTAAATCACAGCCTTGTACTCTAAACTGTTCCCAGCAGTCTTCTGAAAAAACGCCACGACTTAAATCTGATTCTTTAAATGAAGCGCCTCGAAGATTTGCACCAATCCATCTATTTTCGAACAGGTCACATTTTTCAATAAGCTGCTGCTCAAAATTGGCATAGGATAAGTTACAACCTGTTATGTATGCAGAGCAAAAGTACATTTTATTCGAAACCTGATTTACAAAACTAACTTGGCTAAAATTTGCCCCTTTAAGATCACAATCTCTCAGTTCAATACCAAAGCAATTTGCCCCCTTAAAATGGGACATTGAAAGCTGACAATCTTTAAATGAAGCATCTCGAAGATCAGCATAAGAAAAATCGCACCCTTCCAGTGCCCCCTGCTCTATGAAAGTACAGTTAATGAACTGTGTATCTCGAAGGTTTGAGCGCTTAAAATTACAATGTATAAAAGTACAATTGCTAAAGATATGTTCTTGCAAGTCCTGATGTGAGAAGTTCACTTGATTATATAATTGCTTTGATTTTTCCATGCTGTAGCTCCAAAAAACATTTGATTTGAAGGGTATAGGAAGTATAAACCACCTTTTTGCTCCTCATCCGAAGTATCTTACCTGAAATTCCCTCACTCGTTTACCGCTCAAGCCCCAATTTTAACTGCCGGTCCAGCCTAAACCGCTCTAATAAGGTTCGATTTGGCGGTAAAATCTCTAGCCTGATAGCTCGAGAGATACAAACTGCCCCACCGCCCCGTTTAAAAGTTGGCAGTGTTGAGCAGTGTTGGATTTGGGGTCGTCAGTCAAAGAGACGACTCTGTGATGGATCGAACAGGCTGGGAGTCAGTGGCGGCGCTCGTTCTGGTGGCAGCTCACGCTGCTTGGCGGCATTCGCCTTGGCTGTTTTCTGTTTCAGATGCTTGAGAATCTGCTCAATGACCTTCGGATCTTCGATGCTGGCAATCACTTTGACGTGACCGCCGCAGTGTTCGCAGACTTCAATATCAATATTGAAGACTCGCTTGAGGCGTTGCATCCAGGTCATGGCGCGGTGGCGCTCTGCAGGACTCTTGTCACGCCAGTTAGTATCGAGACCTTCCGATTTGTCGGGCTTCTTGCCCCGCTTGGCGGGTGTTACTTGAACTCGGTGTTTGCTGTTCGGTGCAAAGACGCCGTGGAAGCGTGTGAGGTTGACTCGCGGCTTAGGTACCAACGCAGCGAGTTTGGCGATGAAGTCCAGCGGCTCGAAGATCACATGGGTGGTGCCATTGCGGTACGGAGTTTTGAGCTCGTAACGCACCTGCCCATTGGCGGTTAATGCCAGACGTTTTTCTGAAACCGCTGGCCGACTAATGTAGCGACACAAGCGCTCAAGCTTATCCCGCTGATGCGCTTCGGCCATCACACCGGCGTGTAGCGAGAAACCAGCATGGTTGGCTACTCGACTGCTTGAGTCGGCTTTATCCTCACGCCCTGGCAAGGTTTGCAGGGTGAAGACTTTGCGCCCTTGCTGGGGGCCGACGGCAATGCGATACGTAACCGAAGCACCATGTAATTGAGTCAGCGTATCGTCTTCGCCCTCTTCCAGTGTCAACCACGTATTCTCGGCATCACGCTCCAAAATCCCACGCTTTTCCATGCAGCGAGCGATGCGATGGCTGAGGGTGTGAGCGAGCGTATTCAGCTCATCGTAAGTGGGTGCCTTGACACGATGGAAGCGTTGCTTGCCATAGTCATCTTCGGCATAGACACCATCGAGAAACAGCATGTGGTAGTGGACATTGAGATTTAGCGCGGAGCCAAAGCGTTGGATAAGAGTCACTGAGCCAGTTTGTGCAGAGGCTTTGGTGTAACCGGCTTTTTTGATCAGATGAGTTGAGAGTGTACGATAGACGATACTCAAGACCTGGCCCATCAGCTGGGGATGGCGAGCCAGCAAAAAGCGTAGCTGGAAAGGAAAGCTGAGCACCCACTGGCGAATGGGCTCCTTGGGGAAGACTTCGTCTATCAGCAGCGCCGCACTCTCGGCCATCCGGCGGGCACCGCAGCTAGGGCAAAAGCCGCGTCGTTTACAGCTGAAGGCGACCAGACGCTCGTGATGACAATCCTCGCAGCGAACCCGCATGAAACCATACTCCAGACGGCCACATTGGAGGAGGTCGTTGAATTCTTGTTGGATGTAGCGAGGCAGGTGTTGACCTTGGGCTTCGAGTGAGGCTTTGAAGGCTGGGTAGTGCTGCTCAACCAGCTGGTAGAGCAGCGTCTGGTCGGGTTGGTGGCGTTCGTAACCGTTTGTTTGAGTGGGCGATTGACTCGCCGTGGCGTTCCTTGCCAGCGACATGGGTATCCTCCGCTGATACTGTGGTTATGTACAGTATCAGCGGCTTGCGTTCAGACGTCCAGTCTGGCCCTAGACATCGCTAAATGCTTAACCCGCAATAGCCCTCACGAGTTGTTATCAGCCACTACCGGTTGAGCGAGAAGGTTTTGGGTTCAGGGTGCTATTGCTCCACCAATCACAATACTGAAGCCCCAACTGTTATCAGTTGGGGCTTTTTCTTGTCTGTTTGCGGCGGTTGCGTTTTATCGGTAGTCGTCGAGCTCTGCACCATCCCACATAAGAGCTTAACGGTGCGATCTTCAACGCCATCACACAAAACTTTCTTTTTCACGCACAGTCAACTTATTGGATGTTTTATTAACAACCCAAAAGGAGATATTTAGCGGGCGGCCGGAAGGTGAATGCTAGGCATGATCTAACCCTCGGTCTCTGGCGTCGCGACTGCGAAATTTCGCGAGGGTTTCCGAGAAGGTGATTGCGCTTCGCAGATCTCCAGGCGCGTGGGTGCGGACGTAGTCAGCGCCATTGCCGATCGCGTGAAGTTCCGCCGCAAGGCTCGCTGGACCCAGATCCTTTACAGGAAGGCCAACGGTGGCGCCCAAGAAGGATTTCCGCGACACCGAGACCAATAGCGGAAGCCCCAACGCCGACTTCAGCTTTTGAAGGTTCGACAGCACGTGCAGCGATGTTTCCGGTGCGGGGCTCAAGAAAAATCCCATCCCCGGATCGAGGATGAGCCGGTCGGCAGCGACCCCGCTCCGTCGCAAGGCGGAAACCCGCGCCTCGAAGAACCGCACAATCTCGTCGAGCGCGTCTTCGGGTCGAAGGTGACCGGTGCGGGTGGCGATGCCATCCCGCTGCGCTGAGTGCATAACCACCAGCCTGCAGTCCGCCTCAGCAATATCGGGATAGAGCGCAGGGTCAGGAAATCCTTGGATATCGTTCAGGTAGCCCACGCCGCGCTTGAGCGCATAGCGCTGGGTTTCCGGTTGGAAGCTGTCGATTGAAACACGGTGCATCTGATCGGACAGGGCGTCTAAGAGCGGCGCAATACGTCTGATCTCATCGGCCGGCGATACAGGCCTCGCGTCCGGATGGCTGGCGGCCGGTCCGACATCCACGACGTCTGATCCGACTCGCAGCATTTCGATCGCCGCGGTGACAGCGCCGGCGGGGTCTAGCCGCCGGCTCTCATCGAAGAAGGAGTCCTCGGTGAGATTCAGAATGCCGAACACCGTCACCATGGCGTCGGCCTCCGCAGCGACTTCCACGATGGGGATCGGGCGAGCAAAAAGGCAGCAATTATGAGCCCCATACCTACAAAGCCCCACGCATCAAGCTTTTGCCCATGAAGCAACCAGGCAATGGCTAGTAATTATGACGACGCCGAGTCCCGACCAGACTGCATAAGCAACACCGACAGGGATGGATTTCAGAACCAGAGAAAGAAAATAAAATGCGATGCCATAACCGATTATGACAACGGCGGAAGGGGCAAGCTTAGTAAAGCCCTCGCTAGATTTTAATGCGGATGTTGCGATTACTTCGCCAACTATTGCGATAACAAGAAAAAGCCAGCCTTTCATGATATATCTCCCAATTTGTGTAGGGCTTATTATGCACGCTTAAAAATAATAAAAGCAGACTTGACCTGATAGTTTGGCTGTGAGCAATTATGTGCTTAGTGCATCTAACGTTTGACGTGAGGGGCCGCCGTAGCGGCGAAGCCGCGAAGGGAACCCGCAAGCGCAGCTTGTGGGCGGTCCCTCTCGACGGAATGGTTAGATGCGACCGTTTTAGTGAACACTTGCCTTAGATAGCAAGTTGAGCACAGCAACGCCGCTGATAATGAAGCCGACACCAACAAATCCCCACATATCTAGTTTTTGACCATGCAAAACCCATGCAATCGCAGTGACCAAGACGATCCCGAGGCCCGACCAAACTGCGTAGGCGATTCCAACAGGAATCGATTTGAGTGTCAGCGACAGGAAATAAAAAGCAGCAGCGTATCCCGCTACGACGATAAAAGACGGTACTAACCTAGTAAAGCCCTCACTAGACTTGAGCGCAGAGGTTGCAATGACCTCAAAAATAATGGCCGTAGCCAGAAATAACCAATTTTTCAAAATATTTCTCCATGGAGTTCCGCGAAGAAATTTTAGGTTCGATTTAAGAAAAAAAACAGTCTTGTTGCTGGCCGAAATTTGTGCGCACAGCAAAGCATCTAACTTTGTTTTAGGGCGACTGCCCTGCTGCGTAACATCGTTGCTGCTCCATAACATCAAACATCGACCCACGGCGTAACGCGCTTGCTGCTTGGATGCCCGAGGCATAGACTGTACAAAAAAACAGTCATAACAAGCCATGAAAACCGCCACTGCGCCGTTACCACCGCTGCGTTCGGTCAAGGTTCTGGACCAGTTGCGTGAGCGCATACGCTACTTGCATTACAGTTTACGAACCGAACAGGCTTATGTCCACTGGGTTCGTGCCTTCATCCGTTTCCACGGTGTGCGTCACCCGGCAACCTTGGGCAGCAGCGAAGTCGAGGCATTTCTGTCCTGGCTGGCGAACGAGCGCAAGGTTTCGGTCTCCACGCATCGTCAGGCATTGGCGGCCTTGCTGTTCTTCTACGGCAAGGTGCTGTGCACGGATCTGCCCTGGCTTCAGGAGATCGGAAGACCTCGGCCGTCGCGGCGCTTGCCGGTGGTGCTGACCCCGGATGAAGTGGTTCGCATCCTCGGTTTTCTGGAAGGCGAGCATCGTTTGTTCGCCCAGCTTCTGTATGGAACGGGCATGCGGATCAGTGAGGGTTTGCAACTGCGGGTCAAGGATCTGGATTTCGATCACGGCACGATCATCGTGCGGGAGGGCAAGGGCTCCAAGGATCGGGCCTTGATGTTACCCGAGAGCTTGGCACCCAGCCTGCGCGAGCAGCTGTCGCGTGCACGGGCATGGTGGCTGAAGGACCAGGCCGAGGGCCGCAGCGGCGTTGCGCTTCCCGACGCCCTTGAGCGGAAGTATCCGCGCGCCGGGCATTCCTGGCCGTGGTTCTGGGTTTTTGCGCAGCACACGCATTCGACCGATCCACGGAGCGGTGTCGTGCGTCGCCATCACATGTATGACCAGACCTTTCAGCGCGCCTTCAAACGTGCCGTAGAAGGCACTGTTGCAAAGTTAGCGATGAGGCAGCCTTTTGTCTTATTCAAAGGCCTTACATTTCAAAAACTCTGCTTACCAGGCGCATTTCGCCCAGGGGATCACCATAATAAAATGCTGAGGCCTGGCCTTTGCGTAGTGCACGCATCACCTCAATACCTTTGATGGTGGCGTAAGCCGTCTTCATGGATTTAAATCCCAGCGTGGCGCCGATTATCCGTTTCAGTTTGCCATGATCGCATTCAATCACGTTGTTCCGGTACTTAATCTGTCGGTGTTCAACGTCAGACGGGCACCGGCCTTCGCGTTTGAGCAGAGCAAGCGCGCGACCATAGGCGGGCGCTTTATCCGTGTTGATGAATCGCGGGATCTGCCACTTCTTCACGTTGTTGAGGATTTTACCCAGAAACCGGTATGCAGCTTTGCTGTTACGACGGGAGGAGAGATAAAAATCGACAGTGCGGCCCCGGCTGTCGACGGCCCGGTACAGATACGCCCAGCGGCCATTGACCTTCACGTAGGTTTCATCCATGTGCCACGGGCAAAGATCGGAAGGGTTACGCCAGTACCAGCGCAGCCGTTTTTCCATTTCAGGCGCATAACGCTGAACCCAGCGGTAAATCGTGGAGTGATCGACATTCACTCCGCGTTCAGCCAGCATCTCCTGCAGCTCACGGTAACTGATGCCGTATTTGCAGTACCAGCGTACGGCCCACAGAATGATGTCACGCTGAAAATGCCGGCCTTTGAATGGGTTCATGTGCAGCTCCATCAGCAAAAGGGGATGATAAGTTTATCACCACCGACTATTTGCAACAGTGCCGAAATTCTGTAGTTAAAATAAAATGTTAGTTGATTGGGGAACATTCATGGCGGTTCCTGATCTGATCATTCGCCAAAACTCCCACACCGCGGATGCTCACCATGAATGTAAAAGCTATGCTCGCTGATTTCCTCACCTTTGTCACGCCAAAATCAATGCATAAAGCCCGATTTTCGGTTTTGCTAGATGCGGTAACCGCCCTGGCAAAGGATGCGTGTTGCACCGTTACTGCGATTGGCCGGGCGATGCCTGGCTCTTCAGATAAGGTCAGTATCAAACGGGCAGATCGTCTACTCAATAATCCTAACCTGCAACGAGAGCTGCCATTGATTTATGCTGCGCTGACGGCTTCTATTGTTGGCCATAAAACTAAGCCGATGATTTTGGTTGACTGGAGCAATGCCGATACTGCCAAGCGACACTTTATCCTGCGTGCCAGCATTGCCGCTGACGGTAGAGCGTTGACTCTGCTACAGAAGATTGCCGCCGCAGAAGATTATACCTGCCCACACCTACACGGGGCGTTTTTAAAGCAGCTTAAAGCCATGCTACCCAAGGACTGTAAGCCCGTAATTGTCACTGACGCGGGGTTTAAAGTTCCATGGCTGAAACAAGTGCGTAAGCTGGGATGGCATTATGTAGCTAGAGTTCGAGGCAATGTGAAGCTTAAATTGGCAGAGCAGGACAAGTTTATCAGTGTTAATCAGCTTTATCGGCAAGCGAAGAAGGATCCAAAAAGTGTAGGAAAAATCATGCTTGCCCAAACACAACACTATGAAACGCAGGCCGTCCTGGTTGGCAAAGGTTATAAGCTATTGAAACGCGATAAAAATAAGACGTATAAGGAACCATGGTTGTTGGTGTCATCCTTAGCTGACTGCCATGGGTATGCGGATAAAATTGCTAAGTGCTACAGTAGCCGAATGCAAATTGAAGAAAGCTTCCGTGATCAGAAAAGTCACCGCTATGGCCTGGGTAGCGATTTGCATGGTACCAAGAAGAAATCTCGCTTAGAGATACTGCTACTACTGGCCGCATTGGTTAATTGGTTTCATTACCTGCTAGGTAGCGCAGCGGAGAAAGCGGGTTTGCACCTGCGTTATCAAGCTAACACCGTTAAAAATAGGCGGGTATTGGCCCTGAATTTCCTTGGGATATTACTTTGCAAAGAACCCAAACAGCGAATACGCAGGCAATATTATCAGCAGGAACTTAAACAAATACTACAGTGGGTGGTTCAGTGGGACTGGGCAGTAATCAAACAGGCTGATAGCTGATTGTATGAATGGAAATTTTGTGGGGATCCCTCAGGCGCACTGATTTACGACTTTTACCGTTGCGGGAGTTACCGGTGTTTTTACCGGCGGCATCATGTTTGGCATAACCTAGATGCTGCTCCATCTCGGCTTCAAGGGCGCGTTCGGCAAGCTTTTTGGTCAACTGCTTAAGGATACCTTGCTCACCAAGCAGGTCTTCCGGGGATTTGTAGTCAGCTAATAACTGGTCGATAAGCTGGTCTGATACTGGCATTCTTCATTCCTTTCAAATACATGGATAGAATGCCACTTACACAGATTTTTTTATACTCTCTATTCTTCGGCGCTGTTCATTGACGCGTGAAAAATATTTATTTATAAAAACAACATGTTAAATTAGGATTTGTGAAAAAAAATCAGGATCCCGTTACCACCTCTTGTTGTTTAACACTCAGAGCTTGCTGTGCCAACCGTAGCTCTGCCTGCAGCCGCTGCAGCTCTTGCTCACGTTGAGTTTGTACTGATATTCTGCAAACAAAAAAACAGCTCACTGTAATAGCGAGCTGTTTTACTTTACTGAGTATTTTATTGAGCCAGTAATTAATGCGTTTTGGTATACCAGTTACCGCCAAGTGCTCGAAATAAATCGACAAGTGCGAGTTGATGCTGTGTACTTACCGTGATCAGATTTTGTTGGGCACTAAAATGCTGACGCTGTGCATCCAAATAACGCAGATTGCTATCAACACCCGCACGATAACGCGCTTCGGCTAATTGCAATGTTTTATTGGCTGAACTCGCCAGTTCCGCTTGAGCGTTTTCTTCCCGTTGCAATGAACTACTTGCTACTAAAGCATCGGCAACTTCGCGAAAAGCACTTTGGATTTGGTACTCGTACTCTGCTATTGCGATATCTTTTCTGACCTCGGCCAGTGTTAAGTTAGCTCGGTTGCGGCCACCAGTAAAAATAGGTAATGAAATTTGTGGCATAAAAGCCCACGCCTTTGAACCACTTTCAAATAAACCCGACATTTCATTACTTGCTGTACCAAAATTGCCTGTTAATGAAATTCTCGGGAAAAAAGCAGCGCGTGCGGCACCAATATCGGCATGCCGCGCTTTTAAACGATGCTCACTGGCCAAAATATCTGGCCTATGAGCAATTAAAAGCGATGGCGTGCCAGCCGCAATACGCTGCACAATGCGTTTTTCATTAGGCTGTGCCAATAATGTACTTTGCAACAGCGTTGTAGTATTGGATGTGCCTAGCAATAACACTAAGGCGTTCTGTGCCTGTTGATGTGCCCGATTAGCTTGTTCCAAGGCAATATTTGCTTGTTGTAATAAGCTATAAGCCTCTTGATAATCCAGCGCTGATGCGTCACCTAAACTACGTCTTTGCGTCACCAATTCTAACGATTTTGCGCGCGTTTCACTGGTGCTATTAGCCAAAACGGCCTGTTGTTGGGTACTTTCGTAGGTTAAAAATGCTTGAATAACCTCAGCGATAAGCGCAATTTGCGTAGCCCGACTCCCCGCCTCTGTTGCCAAATATTGCTCTAATGCCGCATCTGAGAGGTTTTTTACCCGAGCAAACAAATCTAGTTCATACTCCGGCAAACTCAGCCCAACCTGGTAGTTGCTGCTAACGCCTGCTACACCAGTTGGAGATAAACTGGCTGGTGTTTGCTGCCGATTACCGCTACCAGTAGCTTGCAGCTGTGGTAATCGATCAGATTGCACAATACGGTATTGTGCTCTGGCGCTTTCTATATCCAACAACGTTTGGCGAAATGAGCGGTTGTTCGTCAAGGCCGTTTGCACTAATTCTCGTAGTGCTGCGTCGGTAACAAAGGCTTCCCAGCCGTGTACTTCTGCTTGCTCGGTTACAGCGGTATCAGCACTTTGCCATGCACTCGCAACTGGCGCCTGTGGCTTTTGATAGTCAGGTGCCAATGAACAACCAGCCAGCGCAACAGATAATGCGATTAACGATGGGACTTTATAAAGCATCATTATTGCGCCTCCTTATTAGGTTGAGTGGTTTGCTCGGCTTTTTTGGCGTTAAATAGACCAAGCACTGCAACAAAGAAAATTGGTGCAAAAATAACACCCAGGACTGTAGCACTAAGCATACCGCCAATAACCCCTGTTCCAAGCGCCTGCTGACTTGCTGCACCCGCACCAGATGCTAACGCCAGTGGTACTACGCCTAAAATAAATGCCGCAGAAGTCATGACGATGGGTCTGAAACGTAATTTTGCAGCTTCAATAGCGGCTTCGCGTAACGAGTAACCTTGTGCCAATAGATCTTTGGCAAACTCCACGATTAAGATAGCGTTTTTAGCTGAAAGCCCGATAATCGTGATTAAACCAACCTTAAAGTACACATCATTGGCCATATTGGCGACAAGTACGGCAAGCACTGCACCTAATGCACCGATTGGGACAATCAACATAACTGATAACGGGATAGACCAACTTTCGTACAAGGCAACCAATAATAAAAACACAACTAAAATAGAGAGTGCTAATAATTTAGGTGCTTGGCCGCTGGCAAACTTTTCCTGATAAGACAGTGCCGTCCACTCATAACCTATTCCTTCAGGCAGCGTACTGATTATTTGCTCCATTGCCGCCATAGCATCACCAGAGCTGACGCCAGGTGCTGCATCGCCACCAATTTTAAAGGCTGGATAGCCGTTATAACGTGACAATTGCACTGGGCCTTTGCTCCACTGTGTTGTGGCAAAAGCGCTAAAAGGTACTTGTTCACCCTGATCATTACTAACATAAAGCTCTAGTACGCTTTCAGCTGTGGCACGGCTATTGGCTTCAGCTTGCACGATAACACGTTGCTGTCTGCCGGTGTTTGAGTAGTCGCCTACCACCATTGAGCCAAATGATGTAGAAAGCGCATTACTAATGGCATCAAAACGCACACCGAGTGCACTGGCTTTTTCACGATCGATATGTAAACTTAGTTGCGGTGCGTCCGCCAAACCTTCCATATAGGCATAGGCAAATGCTGGATTTTGAAATACGGCCCCTAATAATTGATCTCTGGCTGCAATAAGTGCTTCGCGCCCTACACCGCCGCGATCTTGTAAGCGTAATGAAAAACCGCCGGAATTACCTAAACCTTCAATAGGAGGTGGTGACACAGCCATCACTGCACCATCGTTATGGCCATAGAAATGTGCATTAACGGCTTGCACTTCATCGGCGGCGGATTGCCCTTTACCACGCTCAGACCAATCCGTTAAGGTTGGAAATGCTAATGCCGCATTTTCGCCCATACCAGAAAAGCTAAAGCCCATCACTAAAAACGTTGATGCAACACTTTCTCGTTCGGCTAGAAAATTTTCCAGTTCTGCGCTAACAGCATCGGTTCTACCACGGCTGGCACCTGCGGGTAATTGAATATCAACGATCATAAAACCTTGATCTTCTTCAGGTACAAAAGACTCGGGTAAACGCAGGTATACAAATGCCAGTAATGCCAAGATAGCGGTATAAACCAGCATATAACGGCCGGTTTTACTGACTGTGTTGGTCGTTAAATTAACATAACGGCCGGTTAAACGATTAAAGCCACGATTAAAAGCACCAAAAAAGCCCTTTTTCTCATGATGTCCGGCGGGAATTGGCTTTAGCAAAGTGGCACATAGTGCAGGAGTAAAGGTTAATGCTAAAAAGCCAGAAAATAAAATAGATACCGCTAAAGACAATGAAAACTGCTGATAAATAACACCAACAGAACCGGACATAAAGGCCAGCGGTAAAAATACCGCGGTAAGTACCATCGTAATACCGACAATAGCACCCGATACTTGCTGCATTGCCTTTATGGTTGCCGCTAACGGCGCTAAGCCTTCTTCTGCCATAATACGTTCGACGTTTTCTACCACCACGATAGCATCGTCAACCAAAATACCGATGGCGAGCACCATACCAAACATCGTCATCATATTGACCGAAAAACCTAACCAATACATAAATACCATAGTACCCATCAAGCACACCGGCACAACGATAGAAGGGATGAGTGTGTAACGCACGTTTTGTAAAAACAAATACATGACAATAAACACCAAGATCATGGCTTCAATTAATGTTTGAATAACTTTATTGATCGCCACATCAACAAAACGCGATGTATCGTAAGGTACTGAGTATTCGACATTATCTGGAAACGATACCGACAACTCTTGCAGACGATCTTTAACCGCTTTAGCCGTTGCAATAGCATTAGCACCAGGCGATAACTGAATTGCTGTACCCACAGTAGGTTTACCATCTTGGCGTGACATAAAGCCATACTCTTGATTGCCTACTTCAATTCTGGCTACATCAGACAGTTTAACAGTGGCACCATTGGCCGTAGAGCGTAACAGGATATTGCCAAACTCTTCTGGATTTTCCATCATGCCTTTTACTTGTAAGGTGATGGCCAATTCCTGATCTTTTAGCGATGGACTACTACCAAAGCTACCTGCAGCAATCTGAATATTTTGCGCACTGATGGCATTATTAACATCCGAAATAGATAAGTCGTACGCCAGTAGTTTTTGCGGGTCAACCCAAATTCGCATGGCGGCTTCAGAGGCAAAAAACTGGATTTTACCCACGCCAGGTACACGCAAAATTTCATTATTAACATTACGCACTGCATAGTCAGCAAGTTGCACAATGTCGGCACCTGGCGCATTACCGTCGGTATAACTCAATGAATAAATCATTAAGAAGCCAGAACTGGCTTGTTCAACCTGTACGCCAAGATCCAGCACTACTTGTGGTAAGCGCGATTCAGCTTTTTTCAGGCGATTTTGTACATCAACCTGGGCTAAATCTGGGTCCGTACCGGGCTCAAAGGTAACCGTGATTTCGGCGATGCCGTTGGCATTACTTGATGATTCAAAATACAGTAAGTTTTTGGCACCATTAAGTTCTTGTTCGATAATACTGGTAACAGAGTCCGTTAATACCTGTGCCGAAGCACCAGGGTATGTTGCGTAAATAGTAACTTGCGGTGGCGCCACCGTTGGGTATTGTGAAACAGGTAAATTTGGCAAAGCCAGTAATCCACCTAACGTGATAAACAAGGCTACTACCCAAGCAAAATTGGGCCGCCTAATAAAAAATTGAGACATGGTGTATCCTCTGCTGCTAAAGCATCAATTACTGGGCCGCTGCGGTATCCACTACCGCACTACCAGGCGTTAAGGCTGATATACCACCGGTAATCACTTTATCGCCGGCGTTTAATCCTTGCGTAACCTGCCAGTTTTTTCCTTGCATAATGCCAAGCTCAACAGCCACTTGTTGTACCGTATTATTAGCATCGACCACCCAGACACTACTTTTGCCGCTGGCATCAAACTGCACGGCGCGTTGCGGGATTAAGATGGCATCCGCTATCTGAGCTTGTGGTGCTTTTACTCTTACGTACATACCCGGTAACAGCATATTCTCAGTATTATCAAACTCACCGCGCAAGGTGATCTGTCCGGTGCTGCGTTCAACGGCAATATCGCTAAAAAGCAAATCGCCTTTTGCTTCATAACGCGTACCTTCGATGGTTGCGGTTAGTTTTTTATCTTGGCTATCAGCAAGTTGGCCGCTTTTCAGCAATTGCTGTAATTCCAGTGCTTTTGCCACCGGCTGGGTAAAATCGACATACACTGGGTTAAGTTGTTGTATGGTAGTTAGCAATGTTGCTTCGCCCTGCCCAACTAACGCGCCTTCGGTTGTTAATGCCCGGCCAATTCGCCCAGAAATTGGAGCGGTTACCGTGGCATAACTTAAATCTAGTTTGGCACTAACAACACTTGCTCTTGCCGAACTAACAGCAGCTTGCGCTGTACGAAGCTCTGCCAAGGCAGTATCTAAATCTTGCTGGCTAATCGCTTCTATTTTGGCAAGCGGTTCATAACGTGTTACTTTTGCTCGTGCATTTACCAACTCTGCATCCGCTTTTGCTTGTTCGCCTTCGGCCCGTGTTAAGGCCGCTTTTAACGGTGCTGGATCAATTTGAAATAATACATCGCCCGCAGCGACATCCGCACCTTCTGTAAAATGCCGCTGTAAGATAATACCGGCAACACGTGCGCGCACTTGTGCAACTCGCATCGGCTCTACCCGGCCTGGCAGATCACTAATCAGCACTAACTTTTCAGCCCTAACGCTAAGTGTGGTTACCGGAAGTGCCCCTGCCTCTTGTGGTACCGCTGGTGTTGAGTCGGAGCATCCCACAAGTGACAAAGCACTGGACAAAAGCACAACAGCGGTAATGTTGCGGCGAGTAAACGGCTTATTCATGATTCACCTTACAAGTTAAAGTACAAAACGCGGCTATGATACACTCTAAAATCAAATGAGACAATATTGTCTCATTTGACACTTTGATGAATTAAGCGCAAACTATCGCAATAGAATTACTAATTGTGGGGTTATCATGCAACTAGACGATAACTTATTAAGAAAGCTAGCAAAGGCCATGGTAGAGCAACCACGCGCAACGGTTAAAGATTTAGCGGAAGCCATTGGTGTGAGTCGTTCCACCTTACATCGTACCTTTGGTTCAAGAGAATCGATAGTTGAGAAAATTAACGAGTACGGCACAGCAGTACTTAATCATATCGCTGATACCATTTCAGCTAAGAGTGTCGAACCTACAGATGCCTCGTTATCATCACTTATCAATATGCATCTTGAACATCGGGAAGTATTGATTTATCAAATGTTTAATTACACACCCGAAGTTTGTACAGTAGAAAATACCCTATGGGCACATTATAGTAATGCGGTTGATCGCTACTTTTTAGCGGGGCAACAAGTGGGCTTGTTTCGTATTGATATTAATGCTGCCGCACTAACAGAATATTTTGTGTCTTTGATTTATACCACTGCAGATGCTGAGCGACGCGGCCGTTTGGCTAATGCCGAATCAGTTAAGTTACTTACGCGATTTTTTTTACATGGCGCCAAAGGAAACTAGGAGCTGTTTATCTTTTGTGATGAACCGTAACAGTGGAGATATTCGTAATATAACGTTTGAATATCTCCACTGTATACCGATATGGGCAGGGCGAAGCGCTAAAGTACAACAATCTTATTGTTAGCTATTGTCTTGGCGTTCCAGAAAATCTTTAAACTCAATAGTATAAAGCCGTAACAGCACCATGGTTAACGCAAAAATAATTGGCCCATAAATCAAACCAATTAAACCAAAGAGTTGCAAACCACCTGAGGTATCCCCAGAAATTCTGTAGTTAAAATAAAATGTTAGTTGATTGGGGAACATTCATGGCGGTTCCTGATCTGATCATTCGCCAAAACTCCCACACCGCGGATGCTCACCATGAATGTAAAAGCTATGCTCGCTGATTTCCTCACCTTTGTCACGCCAAAATCAATGCATAAAGCCCGATTTTCGGTTTTGCTAGATGCGGTAACCGCCCTGGCAAAGGATGCGTGTTGCACCGTTACTGCGATTGGCCGGGCGATGCCTGGCTCTTCAGATAAGGTCAGTATCAAACGGGCAGATCGTCTACTCAATAATCCTAACCTGCAACGAGAGCTGCCATTGATTTATGCTGCGCTGACGGCTTCTATTGTTGGCCATAAAACTAAGCCGATGATTTTGGTTGACTGGAGCAATGCCGATACTGCCAAGCGACACTTTATCCTGCGTGCCAGCATTGCCGCTGACGGTAGAGCGTTGACTCTGCTACAGAAGATTGCCGCCGCAGAAGATTATACCTGCCCACACCTACACGGGGCGTTTTTAAAGCAGCTTAAAGCCATGCTACCCAAGGACTGTAAGCCCGTAATTGTCACTGACGCGGGGTTTAAAGTTCCATGGCTGAAACAAGTGCGTAAGCTGGGATGGCATTATGTAGCTAGAGTTCGAGGCAATGTGAAGCTTAAATTGGCAGAGCAGGACAAGTTTATCAGTGTTAATCAGCTTTATCGGCAAGCGAAGAAGGATCCAAAAAGTGTAGGAAAAATCATGCTTGCCCAAACACAACACTATGAAACGCAGGCCGTCCTGGTTGGCAAAGGTTATAAGCTATTGAAACGCGATAAAAATAAGACGTATAAGGAACCATGGTTGTTGGTGTCATCCTTAGCTGACTGCCATGGGTATGCGGATAAAATTGCTAAGTGCTACAGTAGCCGAATGCAAATTGAAGAAAGCTTCCGTGATCAGAAAAGTCACCGCTATGGCCTGGGTAGCGATTTGCATGGTACCAAGAAGAAATCTCGCTTAGAGATACTGCTACTACTGGCCGCATTGGTTAATTGGTTTCATTACCTGCTAGGTAGCGCAGCGGAGAAAGCGGGTTTGCACCTGCGTTATCAAGCTAACACCGTTAAAAATAGGCGGGTATTGGCCCTGAATTTCCTTGGGATATTACTTTGCAAAGAACCCAAACAGCGAATACGCAGGCAATATTATCAGCAGGGACTTAAACAAATACTACAGTGGGTGGTTCAGTGGGACTGGGCAGTAATCAAACAGGCTGATAGCTGATTGTATGAATGGAAATTTTGTGGGGATCCCTCAGATACATTAGACCTCTTTTCAAAAATAACAGATAAACAACGCCATCTATTCGCCAACAAGCTCTCAGAGCTTCCTGAGATGAGTAAATATTCACAAGGCACAGAAAGCTATCAGCAGTTTGCTGTACGTATAGCTGCCATGCTGCAAGATGCAGAGAAATTTAAGGAATTACTTCCTTTACTCAGAAAATTAGGATTTCAATGACATTGTTAATTGAAATTGTTAAGTTAACAGTCAGGTATTAACACAAGTTGAAAACTGGTTTACATAATGAAAAAACTGTCAGTTTCAGAGTTAGCTAAGCTTTATGGATATTCAAGACAAGCCATATATGCACATATAAACAAAGGAAATTTATCTAAAGGATCTGATGGATTAATTGACTTTTCAGAGGCCCTAAGAGTTTTTGGGGAACCACAAAAAAAAGAGGATACAGTCAATCAAAGTCAATCAATTAACAGTCAAAACTTGACAGAAGTTGACTTACTAAAACGTCAAGTTGACATACTGGAAAAACAATTAAATCAGGCAATACAGAGAGAAAATCAATCTTTAGAACGTGAATCGTTTTATCAAGAACAGATTGAAGCTATGCAGCGCTTACTAGAAGCACCAAAAGCCAATATGACTACCTTTACCGATCAGAGCTTTAAACAGGATATAGCAACGGATCCTCGGTCGGAACTAGCAACGAACTATGACGAATTGACTACTCCTCAGCAAGACAATAAGCGTATTCCTATCCCGGAGCATGTTGAACCAGAACAGAAGAAGAGAGGCTTCCTAAGCCGCTTTTTCCTTCCATATGGTTAGCCAAGACTCCAGTTTTTTGAAGAGCCAATTTCAGTGCAAGCACTTGAAATAATGACTCCTCAAAAAACCGGATGATGTTTATTAAAACTGAATAAAACCGTGGAACATCGCTCAATTAGTGATCGTGGAACATGAATAATCAATAAAAAGCCGTTCTGGTGCCCTATACTCCAGAACGGCTTACGTTAATATAATGATATTTAAAGAGAAATATCAAGCATTTCGTATAAGAAATTTTATGTTAAATGATTGTTAGAAATACCCCTTGATCGAGGCATTTTCTATAAAGAATACTAAAAACTAATTAAAGCCAACCAAGTTTCAAAACAAGGCAGTTCTCAGCAATCATATTTTTAAATTATATAACTCCCAACTGAGCTTTTGCTCCAACGATAAGGCTTTCATTTTGAGTTTCTAAGGCAAATAAACCATACATCAAAGGAGAGGCCGCTGCTCTTTCTAAAGTCTGTTCATATAGTTTATTCCAAACTTTACCCCCTAGTTTTTCATACTCGATGATTAGAGTTTTGAGGCTTTCTTCTCCAAACAAAGTTACATGCCCAGCAAAATCAATCGCTGGGTCATCTATATGGGCTGTTGACCAATCAATAACGCCTGAAACAGCTCCATCCTTTGAAGCTAGTACATGCCCAGCATATAAATCGCCATGTATAAATTGGGTGAAATCTGCCCATAGAACATCATTATCCAACCATTTTCTGTAGCGGGTTTCCAATTGCTCACTTATACCAATTTCAGATTTTACTAACTGCAAATTGTTTGCTATTTCAGGTCTTAAATCTGAAGGTTTCATAATTTTCAAATCATTTTCCCGAACTTCTTTTTCAGGAATACTATGGATTTCAAATAAGGTTTTTGCCAAAGATGTTATGTATTTCGGGCTATCTTTGTCCATATTCCAAATTATTTCATAGGTTTCAGCATCCAAATTTAAAACAGGATTATCTTTAAGTATGGGATAAGCCACTAATTCTGTAGATGAAATTCTCCAATCAGGAACCTCTACAGAAAGATGTTTTTTTACCAATTCTAAAATGCGTTTTTCTTTCTTGATTTGTTCCCTCATGCCATCACGACGAGGAATACGCAGCAACCATTGTTGCCCCTTTGTATCAAGAGCAAAAACGACCTTAAAATCAATGCCCATTTCATTGAAATTCATTTTGTCCGTAAGCAACAAGCCGTGTGCTTCAGCAAGTGATTGAATATCTTGAATTGTCATTTTTAATTTCCTTTAAAGAGTTCAATAATTAATGTTCGGATTAGATTGGCTATCATTAACAATCTCTCTCAAAAGTCTTGATGATTTTGTGGTCTTTGATCTCGTAGATAATGTCAGCAATATTATCGACCAATTGCTTGTCATGAGATACGAAGATAATAGTTCCTGCATAGGACTTCATCATTGTTTCTAATGCGGCAATACTTTTTAGGTCAAGATAGTTTCCTGGTTCATCCATAAGCAAAATATTATATTTTCCTAAAAGCATTTTGGATAAAAGCAGTTTGATGATTTCACCTCCCGATAAGTCGGATAAGTTTTTTTGAATATCATTCGCTCCGATCCCCATTGAAGCCAATACTGCACGAATTTCCGCAACTGTGTACTCGCACTCTTCCTGCATAAAGGAGAGCACAGATTTATGCGTGTTAAATTTATATCCTGTTTGTGTAAAGTAGCCAATTTCAGCTTTTGGAGATATGGTTAATCCATCAGCACGTTCTGATATCATTTTTAACAAGGACGTTTTCCCTGTTCCATTCGATCCAGTTATAGCGACTTTAGCGCCAAGCGGTATTATAAAGTTAGCGTCATCAAAGATAGTACGGCTACCAAATTTTAAGCTCAGACCATCTGCCGTAATCGGGAACTTATTGTGCAGTTCTAGGGCTGAACTTTGACGAAAACGAATAGAACGCAAATGCTCTGGTGCTTGAATATCTTCTAATGCAGCCAAACGCTTTTCCATACTCTTAGCTGCCTGATACAGTTTTCTTTGCTTGGTGCCAGTCATTTTTGCATGCCCAAGTCGTCCAGCACTTTCGGTAGAGTTTTTGGATTTTTCTCCTTTTTTCTTATTGTCTAATCGATTAGCTTGCTGGCGTTTTTCTTGCACAGCAGATTCTAATCGCTCCCGTTCCTTCATCATCAGCTCATATTCTACGGCTTGGTGTTGTCGCTCTTCTTCTTTTTGACGCAAGTAATCCGAGTAACCACCCCAATATTCCGTAATTTTACCGTCTTTTAACTCCCATATCTTGTCTACAACCATATCAAGAAAATATCGGTCATGACTGATAACAAGTAATGCTCCATCAAATGCTTTAAGTTGACCAATAAGTAGATCTATTCCATTGAGATCAAGGTGGCTGGTTGGTTCATCCGCTAGAATGCCATGTACTTGTTGGGAAAATGCGGCAGCAATTTTTGCACGAGTTTCCTCTCCGCCACTCATTGTGTCGTTTTGTACATTGGAAACACCAAGGCGAGATAACATTGCCCGGTCTTCGACCGTTTCTATTTCGATTCCGCCCAGTTGGCTGATATGTGCAAAATCACCAAAACGCTGTAATGTCGCTTCGGCTAAAACAATTTCGCCATTAAGTACTTTGAGTAAACTACTCTTTCCTGCTCCGTTATCACCCACAAGACCAATACGGTCATAAGAGTGAATTTCCAATTCATCAATATCCAAAACATCACGCCCAGCATAATCCAAGCGTATGTTTCTCGCTTTAATAATTAAACTCATTTTTATTTACTCCTGTTTAGCTCTTGAAATTTTTTATGCAGCAAACAGGATTTAGGTGAAAAGAAAAGCTAGCATCACAGTGTCCTCCCAAAAAAAAAGCTATTCATCCACAGGGTGGACAAATAGCTAGTCAATTAAGTTATAACTGGAAACTATGCACTAAAAGCATACTTATAAATTAAGCATACTTTTACTTTATATATCCGCATATATTCTTAAAGACACAACAAAAGCCCACCATTATAAAATAGTGTCACTATGCAAATAGTTGTGTCTTAACGAATGCGGATAGAATGCATAAACTTACCTAAAAAATAAAATTCAGTTTTATGATAACTTTACTGTTAAAAGAAGTCTAGACAACCTTGTTTTATGCTTGGATATAAGGCTTATTTTAGGCACTGTTGCAAAGTTAGCGATGAGGCAGCCTTTTGTCTTATTCAAAGGCCTTACATTTCAAAAACTCTGCTTACCAGGCGCATTTCGCCCAGGGGATCACCATAATAAAATGCTGAGGCCTGGCCTTTGCGTAGTGCACGCATCACCTCAATACCTTTGATGGTGGCGTAAGCCGTCTTCATGGATTTAAATCCCAGCGTGGCGCCGATTATCCGTTTCAGTTTGCCATGATCGCATTCAATCACGTTGTTCCGGTACTTAATCTGTCGGTGTTCAACGTCAGACGGGCACCGGCCTTCGCGTTTGAGCAGAGCAAGCGCGCGACCATAGGCGGGCGCTTTATCCGTGTTGATGAATCGCGGGATCTGCCACTTCTTCACGTTGTTGAGGATTTTACCCAGAAACCGGTATGCAGCTTTGCTGTTACGACGGGAGGAGAGATAAAAATCGACAGTGCGGCCCCGGCTGTCGACGGCCCGGTACAGATACGCCCAGCGGCCATTGACCTTCACGTAGGTTTCATCCATGTGCCACGGGCAAAGATCGGAAGGGTTACGCCAGTACCAGCGCAGCCGTTTTTCCATTTCAGGCGCATAACGCTGAACCCAGCGGTAAATCGTGGAGTGATCGACATTCACTCCGCGTTCAGCCAGCATCTCCTGCAGCTCACGGTAACTGATGCCGTATTTGCAGTACCAGCGTACGGCCCACAGAATGATGTCACGCTGAAAATGCCGGCCTTTGAATGGGTTCATGTGCAGCTCCATCAGCAAAAGGGGATGATAAGTTTATCACCACCGACTATTTGCAACAGTGCCGTTTACTCATATATACTTTAGATTGATTTAAAACTTCATTTTTAATTTAAAAGGATCTAGGTGAAGATCCTTTTTGATAATCTCATGACCAAAATCCCTTAACGTGAGTTTTCGTTCCACTGAGCGTCAGACCCCGTATAGTGTTTTGCAGTTTAGAGGAGATATCGCGATGCATACGCGGAAGGCAATAACGGAGGCGCTTCAAAAACTCGGAGTCCAAACCGGTGACCTCTTGATGGTGCATGCCTCACTTAAAGCGATTGGTCCGGTCGAAGGAGGAGCGGAGACGGTCGTTGCCGCGTTACGCTCCGCGGTTGGGCCGACTGGCACTGTGATGGGATACGCGTCGTGGGACCGATCACCCTACGAGGAGACTCTGAATGGCGCTCGGCTGGATGACGAAGCCCGCCGTACCTGGCTGCCGTTCGATCCCGCAACAGCCGGGACTTACCGTGGGTTCGGCCTGCTGAATCAATTTCTGGTTCAAGCCCCCGGCGCGCGGCGCAGCGCGCACCCCGATGCATCGATGGTCGCGGTTGGTCCGCTGGCTGAAACGCTGACGGAGCCTCACGAACTCGGTCACGCCTTGGGGGAAGGATCGCCCGTCGAGCGGTTCGTTCGCCTTGGCGGGAAGGCCCTGCTGTTGGGTGCGCCGCTAAACTCCGTTACCGCATTGCACTACGCCGAGGCGGTTGCCGATATCCCCAACAAACGGTGGGTGACGTATGAGATGCCGATGCTTGGAAGAGACGGTGAAGTCGCCTGGAAAACGGCATCGGATTACGATTCAAACGGCATTCTCGATTGCTTTGCTATCGAAGGAAAGCCGGATGCGGTTGAAACTATAGCAAATGCTTACGTGAAGCTCGGTCGCCATCGAGAAGGTGTCGTGGGCTTTGCTCAGTGCTACCTGTTCGACGCGCAGGACATCGTGACGTTCGGCGTCACCTATCTTGAGAAGCATTTCGGAACCACTCCGATCGTGCCTCCGCACGAGGCCGTCGAGCGCTCTTGCGAGCCTTCAGGTTAGAGGCCGTCGACAATGATAATCTGGATCAACGGACCTTTCGGCGCCGGAAAGACGACGCTCGCTAAGCGGCTGCGCGATCGGCGTTCCAAATCGCTGATCTTTGACCCCGAGGAAATCGGGTTCGTGGTGAAAGAAACGGTCCCCATGCCAGCGAGCGGAGACTATCAGGATCTCCCCTTGTGGAGGGGACTTACGATCGCGGCGGTCAGGGAGATTCGAAGGAATTACTCGCAGGACATCATCATCCCAATGACGCTCGTGCACCCGGACTATCTGACTGAGATACTCGACGGGGTAAGGCGGATCGACGATCAGCTGCTGCACATCTTTCTGACGCTCAACGAGGACCTATTGCGTCACCGGATCGCGAACCAGACCATGCATCCTGACCCGAATCGAAATGCGGAGATTCGAGAGTGGCGATTAGCGAATGTCGCCCGATGCTTGGCCGCAAGGGAACGGCTTCCATGCACAACCCGTGTTCTCGATAGTGGTGCACACACCAGCGATGAACTCGCAGCGATGGTGCTCGACGGAATCGATGGGCGCACCTGATCGCCTTCGACGCCTGCGCAAAGCGTAGCGCGAGGGTGGCGGGCTCACGACCAAACGCCCAGAGGTCGATCATCGCAGGGATGTTTGGCTTTGTGGTGCGGACGACGGGACTCGAACCCGTACTCTCACAGAGAAGCAGATTTTCGTACCACCTCGACTTTCGCCGCCGTCTGATGACGTTCGTGGTCTGGACTGTCCCTTCGCCATTGCCCGAAGGCTTTAGGCGCCGCCCGTCCAGTCTCTACACCTTCCCCCGAAGGGGCTTGGCTCGGGATTGGCTTAGGGTATTGCCCGTTAGCGTTCCCCGACTTTGAGCGGTTCTACTCCGCGGATTTCCCCGCGGGCACTCCAATTTTAAAGTCTGCTGCGTCTACCGATTTCGCCACGTCCGCCTTTTTTCGCCGTTCCTAGCGCTCGTGCGATGCACCTATGTTGCACCTAGCGCCGAATCGTTCTTCGTCATCCTGAAAAACCACGTCTCCTAAAGCCTTGCATAGCTTATCTTTTCTCCACCACGAACTTTTTTGTGGGATGGTAGAAAAAAAGACTTTTTAAGTCCGCTGGCTTGCCAGGCCTTGTTAGCTTGTACGGTCATGGTTATCGGGTAAAGAATATTGACGGCATCGCTGGTGTCGGTGGCTGAAAAGCCGGCTCCCATCAGGGCAATAGCCATTTCAGATGCAGGCGTACAGGGCAATGGTCAACAGCTACAGCCTGTCTGACGATTCCGGCGTCATGGCTGCGGCGGCTATCACGCATTTTTTGTTCGGTCAGGCGGTGTTTTCGTACCTCAATGGTTGGAGCGTGTTGATCGGACCTGGTACAGGTTTGGACAGCACGGGCTGCAAATACGCAAGGGATTTAATGGGCCTGGTGGCGTTCACGGCTTTTATCGTGACGTTTCTGTTCAGGGGCTACTCATAATCTCGTGGCTCGGCGGTTCCCGGCACACCATGACAGTAAGGAAGGACCCTGTGTCTCAACTCTCCCAGCTTCGAAGCCCCGCCGCCGTGCAGGCTGCCATCGATGAGTTCGTGCAACTGGGCCGCACGAAATTCCTGGCGCGCCACGGCTACGGCAAGTCCCGCGACTTCCTGGTACGTGATCCGAAGACCGGCACCGATTGCGATTCCAAGGCCATCGCCGGTGTGGCCTTCGGCAAGCAATTTCCCGAGCAGGGCCCGCTCACTGCTGACAGCTTCTCCGGTGGCGAGACGACCGTCGTTCCGGCGCTGACGCGGCTCGGGTTTCGCATCATTCGCATCGGCGAAGACTGGTCCGAAGAAGAGGTCCTGGCCACGGTCGAAGACTATTTCGACATGCTGCGTGCCGAGGCGGCTGGGGAGCCGTACCACAAGTCCGAGCACAACCAGGCACTGCGCCAACTGCTGAACGGTCGCAGCAAGTCTTCAGTCGAGCTCAAGCACCAGAACATTAGCGCCGTACTCGATGCCCTGGGCCTGCCCTATATCAACGGCTACAAGCCACGCGGCAACAGCCAACTGCTGCTGCGTAAATCCGTACACGCCTACGTTCTGGAACATCAGCAGACGGTCGGCGCTCTTGTCGATGCCCTGGAGGAGGTAAAACTTCCGGGTGACAAAACCTACCGAGCGGCTTTGGTAGAACCACCCGCCCGTGAAGTGCTTGTGCGTACCCCGGCATCTCTACGGCAACGCCTACCGCGAAAGTTCGATTATGCCGCTCGCGATGAAGCCAACCGCAAGCTGGGCCGGGCAGGGGAGCAGTGGGTGATTGGCTACGAACAGCAACGCCTGACCGAGCTCGGCCACCCAGAGCTTTTTCAGCGGCTGGATTGGGTGTCCGACACCCAGGGAGACGGTGCGGGGTTCGACATCCTGTCGTTCGAAGAGGACGCCCATGAGCGCTTCATCGAGGTGAAAACCACCAATGGCGGGGTAGGCTCGTCTTTCTTGGTCAGCCACAACGAACTCGAATTCTCCAAGGAGGCGGGCGATCAATTCCATCTGTATCGCGTGTTCCAGTTTCGGGACGGTCCGCGCCTGTTCACGCTACCCGGCGACCTCAGCCAACATGTGCATCTCAAGCCGACGGACTACCGGGCGAGTTTCCGGAGTTTGGTGGGGTAAAGGCAGGGTTCTGTTGAGCCGAATGGCTGTGTGCGGCCGATTCTGTTGAAAAAGTAGCGGCCTCCCCATGCCGTTGGCAAAATTGCTTTGTCAGCGAGCGTGGGGGCGAACAGCATGATGGGACAGTTACCGGGAGGACAGCAGCGCCTGTTCTACTCGTTCAATCTGGAAGATCACGTCCCGGCCCAACATCTCCTGCGCAGCATCGACCAGTGCTTGGATCTCAGTGATCTACGTGCCTACCTGGCAGATTTCTATAGCCCCATCGGGCGTCCCTCGATTGACCCGGAGTTGATGGTGCGCATGCTGGTCGTCGGCTACTGCTATGGCATTCGTTCCGAGCGGCGATTGTGCGAAGAGGTGCACCTGAACCTGGCCTATCGCTGGTTCTGCCGGTTGGGTCTGGAAGACGAAGTCCCCAATCACTCGACCTTCTCGAAGAATCGCCATGGGCGTTTTCGTGACAGCGATCTATTCCGCTGGTTATTCAATGAGGTGCTGCGGCGCTGCATGGCAGCCGGCCTAGTCAAGGGTGAAGGTTTCGCCGTCGACGCCAGCATCATTAAGGCGGATGCCAGCCGGCAACGTGGGGTGGCGGGAGATGAGGTCGATTGGAACGATCCAAAGCTCAGCAGCCGCGCAGTGCGCGAGTACCTCGAAGCCCTTGATGAAGAGGCGCTGGCTGAGGCTCTTCCCAAGAAAATTTCGCTCACTGATCCTCAGTCCCGTTGGACAGCAGCGCCAGGTGGCCCGGCCTTTTTTGCCTACTCCACGAATTACCTGATCGACACTGAGCACGGTGTGATCATGGACGTGGAAGCTACCCCGGCGCACCGTACCGCCGAAGTCGATTCGACTAGGACGATGGTCGAGCGTGTCGAGGCGCAGTTCGATCTCACACCGGAACGCCTTATCGGCGATACCGCTTATGGCACCGCCCCGATGCTGGCCTGGATGGTCGAAGAAAAGGACATCGAACCGCATGTGCCGGTGTGGGACAAGACCGAGCGCAAGGACGACAGCCTCTCCAGTAACGACTTTCACTGGAGTCAGGACGCCAATGAATATCGCTGCCCAGCCGGCAAACCGCTACGCAGTGAATGGCGCGCCTTCACCCAGCAAAGGTCGCGGGTAACTAAGGCCAAAACCGTCATTTACCGCTCCAGCCAAACCGACTGCGCCACCTGCCCGTTGAAAGCGAAATGCTGCCCCAACACGCCGAATCGGAAGATCGTCCGCAGCATCCATGAGGCTGCCCGCGACGTGGCTCGACGCATCGCCAAGACACCGGAGTACCTCGTCTCTCGCTGCGAACGAAAGAAGGTGGAGATGCTTTTCGCCCACCTCAAACGGATCATGAAACTCGACCGTTTACGACTGCGTGGCCTAACGGGTGCCACTGACGAATTCACCTTGGCTGCGATGGTGCAGAACCTGCGCCGCATGGCCAAGCTTTTGCCTCAAGGGCCACCGCTGACGGGATAGGTATGCCTGCTACGAGCAGAAACCCTCAAATTAACCCTTAAACCTGAGCAAGGACGCTCAGTGAAACGCCGGAAGGCAACTTGAAGTGGCTTGCAGCCACTTCGACAGCAGGCACACCTGATCGGCAGGCTGCCGCTAAAGCTACTTTTTCAACAGAATCGGCCGATTTGTGCCGGTCGTCAAGGACCGCTTCGGATCACTCTCAACCGGATCGCGGGCCAGCTGATTTGCTAAAACCCGCGCCAAACTCAACGAAGGATTTCGCATGATCCGTTTTTTTTGGCGATCACGCTCGGCCTGATGGTTGGCTGCTCGTCGAGTTCAAGTTCGATCTGATCAGTGAGCGGTAGCGCAAGTGGATCGCCTCAGCCAAGCAGCGTTGTTGCCGGCGGCCGGAAGAAAGCCTTGAACTAGTAGCGGAAAGGATGAAACTTTATTTTTACGATTCTCAGCATTTTCCAAGGTTGAGCGAAAATTAGGATGATACTTTAATGATTCCGGCCTCCATCCCCACAAAACGCTTGCAGATGGCAGAATTGAAATAAGTCATTGTTTTAAATGGATTTTTGCAGGAATTGCTACGTTGCAGGGTCCTGTAGTTAGGATGACACTTTATTTTCCTCCCACAGGCCTCGTGATACGCCTATTTTTATAGGTTAATGTCATGATAATAATGGTTTCTTAGACGTCAGGTGGCACTTTTCGGGGAAATGTGCGCGGAACCCCTATTTGTTTATTTTTCTAAATACATTCAAATATGTATCCGCTCATGAGACAATAACCCTGGTAAATGCTTCAATAATATTGAAAAAGGAAGAGTATGAGTATTCAACATTTTCGTGTCGCCCTTATTCCCTTTTTTGCGGCATTTTGCCTTCCTGTTTTTGCTCACCCAGAAACGCTGGTGAAAGTAAAAGATGCTGAAGATCAGTTGGGTGCACGAGTGGGTTACATCGAACTGGATCTCAACAGCGGTAAGATCCTTGAGAGTTTTCGCCCCGAAGAACGTTTTCCAATGATGAGCACTTTTAAAGTTCTGCTATGTGGTGCGGTATTATCCCGTGTTGACGCCGGGCAAGAGCAACTCGGTCGCCGCATACACTATTCTCAGAATGACTTGGTTGAGTACTCACCAGTCACAGAAAAGCATCTTACGGATGGCATGACAGTAAGAGAATTATGCAGTGCTGCCATAACCATGAGTGATAACACTGCTGCCAACTTACTTCTGACAACGATCGGAGGACCGAAGGAGCTAACCGCTTTTTTGCACAACATGGGGGATCATGTAACTCGCCTTGATCGTTGGGAACCGGAGCTGAATGAAGCCATACCAAACGACGAGCGTGACACCACGATGCCTGCAGCAATGGCAACAACGTTGCGCAAACTATTAACTGGCGAACTACTTACTCTAGCTTCCCGGCAACAATTAATAGACTGGATGGAGGCGGATAAAGTTGCAGGACCACTTCTGCGCTCGGCCCTTCCGGCTGGCTGGTTTATTGCTGATAAATCTGGAGCCGGTGAGCGTGGGTCTCGCGGTATCATTGCAGCACTGGGGCCAGATGGTAAGCCCTCCCGTATCGTAGTTATCTACACGACGGGGAGTCAGGCAACTATGGATGAACGAAATAGACAGATCGCTGAGATAGGTGCCTCACTGATTAAGCATTGGTAACTGTCAGACCAAGTTTACTCATATATACTTTAGATTGATTTAAAACTTCATTTTTAATTTAAAAGGATCTAGGTGAAGATCCTTTTTGATAATCTCATGACCAAAATCCCTTAACGTGAGTTTTCGTTCCACTGAGCGTCAGACCCCTTATCTGAACATAAAACACTATCAATAAGTTGGAGTCATTACCCCCCGGACGAGTGGGAATCCATGGTAGGGATTTTTACCGAAATGGAAGAACACTATTAGGGGGCACCTCAGAAAACGGAATCTATGGTCACTCCCGTTTTTGCAACACCGATTTTGACGACAAGTTGGCTTGCTTGAATCTATCCGGCGTCTGAATGGGATTTTATTCCCGCGCCTTGATGAGTTCCGCGCCTGATGAACCTCCAGAAAATATACGGCTTCAATGAGCCTTTCCGTTTTACAGGTTCCTCAACAGGCCGGTGGGCCGTTAGTATCATCAATATCAGTATTCGCAAAACCAGATCAGTAATTCTTTAAACCGGTGTATTTCTGCCGTTATGCTACATAAGTTTGCTGTCGTGCCGTTAGGGCCCAGGCTATTCTGGCCAGCTTGTTTGCCAGAGCACAAGTGACGACAAAGTTGCTTTTCCGGCACAGTAAATCCCTGACCCAATCGGCCAATTTGCCAGACTGGTGTTCCAGTTTTTGTATGAATACCCTGGCACATTGAACCAACAAAGTTCGGATCTTTTTATTACCTCGCTTACTAATTCCCAGCAATGTCGTCCTACCTCCCGTGCTGTACTGCCGAGGTACAAGCCCTGTTGCCGCCGCAAAGTCACGGCTGCTGGCGTACTGCTTCCCGTCGCCAATCTCAGTTGAAATAGTACTCGCTGTCAGTGTTCCGACGCAGGGAATGCTCAGCAAGCGCTGTCCAACCTCATCTTCGTCCAACTTTCGTTTCAACTGGGATTCCAAATCTTTAATCTGCTCAACAAGATAGTGATAATGCTGTTGTAATTTCAGCAATAACTGGCTGAGGTAAAGAGGCAAACTATTATCCTCAAGAATGGTACTCAGTCGGCTAATAACGGCAGCTCCTCGGGGAACGCTAATGCCAAATTCCAGCAGAAAAGCATGCATTTGATTGGTTGTTTTTACCTTATCCTGAACCAGGGATTCACGGACACGATGCAGAGCCCGCATTGCCTGCTGAGATTCCGTTCTGGGCTGCACAAAACGCATAGACGGACGCGATGCAGCTTCACAAATAGCTTCGGCGTCGACAAAGTCGTTTTTATTGCTTTTAACGAACGGGCGGACAAATTGTGGTGATATCAGCTTTGGGGAATGCCCCAACTCTTCCAACTTGCGTGCCATAAAGTGAGAACCGCCACAGGCTTCCATTGCGATGGTTGTAGCGGGGCATGTCGCCAAAAATTCGATCAACTTTGGCCGGGTAAATTTTTTACGGTAAACAGCCTTCCCGCGACGATCCTGGCAATGAATATGGAAAGAGTTTTTACCCAGATCGATACCAATGAGCGCAATGTTTTCCATGATAGTTCTCCGAATGAAAGCCTGTCCTCAGCATAGTACCGGGAAGGAGGGAGTGACCATCTCATTAAATAAAGCACGCTAAGGCATAGCTGACCTTGCCAGGCCTGCTTCGCCCTGTAGTGACGCGATCAACGGGCAGGAAACATTCCCCTTTCGTGCATGGCAGGCGCACACGAGTTCAGACAGCACGGTTTCCATGCGCGCCAAGTCGGCCATCTTCTCGCGCACGTCCTTGAGCTTGTGTTCGGCCAGGCTGCTGGCCTCCTCGCAGTGGGTGCCATCGTCGAGCCGCAACAGCTCGGCAATCTCGTCCAGACTGAACCCCAGCCGCTGTGCCGATTTCACGAATTTCACCCGAACCACGTCCGCCTCCCCATAGCGGCGGATGCTGCCGTAAGGCTTGTCCGGTTCCCGCAACAGGCCCTTGCGCTGATAGAAGCGGATTGTCTCCACGTTGACCCCGGCCGCCTTGGCAAAAACGCCAATGGTCAGGTTTTCCAAATTATTTTCCATATCGCTTGACTCCGTACATGAGTACGGAAGTAAGGTTACGCTATCCAATCCAAATTCAAAAGGGCCAACGTATGTCTGAACCACAAAACGGGCGCGGTGCGCTCTTCGCCGGCGGGCTGGCCGCCATTCTTGCATCGACCTGCTGCCTGGGGCCGCTAGTACTGGTCGCCCTGGGCTTCTCCGGTGCTTGGATCGGCAACCTGACGGTGCTGGAACCCTATCGACCGTTGTTCATCGGCGCGGCGCTAGTGGCGCTGTTCTTCGCCTGGAAGCGGATTTACCGGCCCGTGCAGGCATGCAAGCCAGGTGAGGTCTGCGCGATTCCGCAGGTGCGCGCCACCTACAAGCTGATTTTCTGGATCGTGGCCGTGCTGGTCCTGGTCGCGCTTGGATTTCCCTATGTCGTTCCATTTTTCTATTAACCAGGAGTTCATCATGAAGAAACTGTTTGCCTCCCTTGCCCTCGCCGCCGCTGTTGCCCCGGTGTGGGCCGCTACCCAGACCGTCACGCTAGCGGTTCCCGGCATGACTTGCGCCGCCTGCCCGATCACAGTCAAGAAAGCGCTCTCCAAGGTCGAAGGCGTGAGCAAGGTCGATGTGGGCTTCGAGAAGCGCGAGGCCGTCGTCACTTTTGACGACACCAAGGCCAGCGTACAGAAGCTGACCAAGGCCACCGCAGACGCCGGCTATCCGTCCAGCGTCAAGCAGTGAGCCAGCAAGCCAACGACAACAGCGAGAGCCGCTTCATGGGACTGATGACACGCATTGCCGATAAAACCGGCGCGCTCGGCAGCGTCGTTTCCGCGATGGGCTGCGCCGCCTGCTTTCCAGCCCTCGCCAGCTTCGGCGCGGCCATCGGGCTGGGCTTCTTGAGCCAGTACGAGGGACTGTTCATCAGCCGCCTGCTGCCGCTGTTTGCCGCGCTGGCCTTCCTGGCGAACGCGCTGGGTTGGTTCAGTCATCGGCAATGGCTGCGCAGTCTGCTCGGCATGATCGGCCCGGCCATCGTGTTTGCGGCCACGGTCTGGCTGCTCGGCAACTGGTGGACGGCGAACCTGATGTACGTCGGCCTGGCCTTGATGATTGGGGTGTCGATCTGGGACTTCGTGTCGCCGGCGCATCGCCGTTGCGGACTGGACGGCTGCGAACTCCCCGCCAAGCGCTTGTGAAAGACGGCTGACCGTGCGACACGGCGGCCCACACGAATAAGGAACGATGGTATGAGCACTCTCAAAATCACCGGCATGACTTGCGACTCGTGCGCAGTGCATGTCAAGGACGCCCTGGAGAAAGTGCCCGGCGTGCAATCAGCGGATGTCTCCTACGCCAAGGGCAGCGCCAAGCTCGCCATTGAGGTCGGCACGTCACCCGACGCGCTGACGGCCGCTGTAGCTGGACTCGGTTATCGGGCCACGCTGGCCGATGCCCCCTCAGTTTCGACGCCGGGCGGATTGCTCGACAAGATGCGCGATCTGCTGGGCAGAAACGACAAGACGGGTAGCAGCGGCGCATTGCATATCGCCGTCATCGGCAGCGGCGGGGCCGCGATGGCAGCGGCGCTGAAGGCCGTCGAGCAAGGCGCACGTGTCACGCTGATCGAGCGCGGCACCATCGGCGGCACCTGCGTCAATGTCGGTTGTGTGCCGTCCAAGATCATGATCCGCGCCGCCCATATCGCCCATCTGCGCCGGGAAAGCCCGTTCGATGGCGGCATCGCCGCTACCACGCCGACCATCCAGCGCACGGCGCTGCTGGCCCAGCAGCAGGCCCGCGTCGATGAACTGCGCCACGCCAAGTACGAAGGCATCTTGGAGGGCAATCCGGCGATCACTGTGCTGCACGGCTCCGCCCGCTTTAAGGACAATCGCAACCTGATCGTGCAACTCAACGACGGCGGCGAGCGCGTGGTGGCATTCGACCGCTGCCTGATCGCCACCGGCGCGAGCCCGGCCGTGCCGCCGATTCCCGGCCTGAAAGACACTCCGTACTGGACTTCCACTGAAGCGCTGGTCAGCGAGACGATTCCTAAGCGCCTGGCCGTGATTGGCTCATCAGTGGTGGCGCTGGAGCTGGCGCAGGCGTTCGCCCGACTCGGAGCGAAGGTGACGATCCTGGCTCGCAGCACGCTGTTCTTCCGCGAAGACCCAGCTATAGGCGAAGCCGTCACGGCCGCATTCCGCATGGAGGGCATCGAGGTGAGGGAACACACCCAGGCCAGCCAGGTCGCGTATATCAATGGTGAAGGGGACGGCGAATTCGTGCTCACCACGGCGCACGGCGAACTGCGCGCCGACAAGCTGCTGGTCGCCACCGGCCGCGCGCCCAACACACGCAAGCTGGCACTGGATGCGACGGGCGTCACGCTCACCCCGCAAGGCGCTATCGTCATCGACCCCGGCATGCGTACAAGCGTGGAACACATCTACGCCGCAGGCGACTGCACCGACCAGCCGCAGTTCGTCTATGTGGCGGCAGCGGCCGGCACTCGCGCCGCGATCAACATGACCGGCGGTGACGCGGCCCTGAACCTGACCGCGATGCCGGCCGTGGTGTTCACCGACCCGCAAGTGGCGACCGTAGGCTACAGCGAGGCGGAAGCGCACCATGACGGCATCAAAACTGATAGTCGCACGCTAACGCTGGACAACGTGCCGCGCGCGCTCGCCAACTTCGACACGCGCGGCTTCATCAAACTGGTGGTTGAAGAAGGCAGCGGACGACTGATCGGCGTGCAGGCAGTGGCCCCGGAAGCGGGCGAACTGATCCAGACGGCCGCACTGGCGATTCGCAACCGGATGACGGTGCAGGAACTGGCCGACCAGTTGTTCCCCTACCTGACGATGGTCGAAGGGTTGAAGCTCGCGGCGCAGACCTTCAACAAGGATGTGAAGCAGCTTTCCTGCTGCGCCGGGTGAGGACAAGGAGGTGTGCGATGAGCGCCTACACGGTATCGCAACTGGCCCATAACGCTGGGGTGAGCGTACATATCGTGCGCGACTACCTGGTGCGCGGCTTGTTACGGCCGGTGGCCTGCACCACGGGCGGCTACGGCGTGTTCGACGATGCGGCCTTGCAACGGCTGTGCTTCGTGCGCGCGGCCTTCGAGGCGGGTATCGGCCTGGATGCCCTGGCGCGGCTGTGCCGTGCGCTCGACGCAGCGGACGGCGCACAAGCCGCAGCGCAGCTTGCCGTGCTGCGCCAGTTGGTCGAGCGGCGGCGCGCGGCGTTGGCCCATCTGGACGCGCAACTGGCCTCCATGCCAGCCGAGCGGGCGCACGAGGAGGCATTGCCGTGAACGCCCCTGACAAACTGCCGCCCGAGACGCGCCAACCCGTTTCCGGCTACCTGTGGGGTGCGCTGGCCGTGTTGACCTGCCCCTGCCATCTGCCGATTCTCGCCGCCGTGCTGGCCGGGACGACCGCCGGTGCCTTCCTTGGCGAGCATTGGGGTGTTGCCGCGCTCGCGCTGACCGGCTTGTTCGTTCTGGCCGTAACGCGGCTGCTGCGCGCCTTCCGGGGCGGATCATGACGAGTTCGCAGCCCGCCGGATGGACGGCGGCCGAGTTGGCGCAGGCGGCGGCGCGCGGACAGCTTGACCTGCATTACCAGCCGCTGGTCGATCTGCGCGATCACCGGATCGCTGGCGCGGAAGCGTTGATGCGCTGGCGGCATCCGAGGCTTGGCCTGTTGCCGCCCGGCCAGTTCCTGCCGCTGGCCGAGTCGTTCGGCCTGATGCCGGAAATAGGCGCGTGGGTGCTGGGCGAGGCCTGTCGCCAGATGCACAAGTGGCAAGGACCGGCATGGCAACCGTTCCGTCTTGCCATCAATGTGTCCGCCAGCCAGGTTGGGCCAACGTTCGACGACGAGGTAAAGCGGGTGCTGGCCGATATGGCCCTGCCCGCCGAGCTTCTGGAGATCGAACTGACCGAATCGGTCGCATTCGGCAATCCAGCCCTGTTCGCCAGTTTCGACGCCTTGCGCGCCATCGGCGTGCGCTTCGCCGCCGACGACTTCGGCACCGGCTATTCCTGCCTGCAACATCTGAAATGCTGCCCCATCACCACATTGAAAATCGACCAATCCTTTGTCGCCAGGCTCCCGGATGATGCCCGTGACCAAACTATCGTGCGGGCGGTGATCCAGCTCGCGCACGGGCTGGGCATGGATGTCATTTTCAGAAGACGACTGCACCAGTTGATTGGGCGTAATGGCTGTTGTGCAGCCAGCTCCTGACAGTTCAATATCAGAAGTGATCTGCACCAATCTCGACTATGCTCAATACTCGTGTGCACCAAAGCGAGGTGAGCATGGCGACGGACACCCCACGGATTCCAGAACAAGGCGTGGCCACTCTGCCTGATGAGGCTTGGGAGCGTGCGCGCCGTCGTGCGGAGATCATCAGTCCGTTGGCGCAGTCGGAGACGGTCGGGCACGAAGCGGCCGATATGGCGGCTCAGGCGCTGGGCTTGTCTCGGCGCCAGGTATACGTTCTGATCCGGCGTGCCCGGCAAGGCAGCGGCCTCGTGACGGATCTGGTGCCCGGCCAGTCCGGTGGAGGTAAAGGTAAGGGGCGCTTGCCGGAACCGGTCGAGCGCGTCATCCACGAGCTACTGCAAAAGCGGTTCCTGACCAAGCAGAAGCGCAGCCTAGCGGCCTTTCACCGCGAAGTCACTCAGGTGTGCAAGGCTCAAAAACTGCGAGTGCCGGCGCGCAATACCGTGGCCTTACGGATCGCTAGCCTTGACCCGCGCAAGGTCATCCGCCGGCGGGAAGGCCAGGATGCCGCTCGTGACCTACAAGGTGTGGCGGCGAGCCTCCTGCCGTGACCGCGCCGCTGGAGCAGGTGCAGATAGACCATACGGTCATCGACCTGATCGTGGTCGATGACCGCGACCGGCAACCTATTGGCCGCCCGTACCTGACCCTCGCCATCGACGTGTTCACCCGCTGCGTGCTCGGCATGGTCGTCACGCTGGAAGCGCCGTCTGCCGTTTCGGTTGGCCTGTGCCTCGTGCATGTCGCCTGCGACAAGCGCCCTTGGCTGGAAGGACTGAACGTGGAAATGGATTGGCAGATGAGCGGCAAGCCCTTGCTGCTCTACCTAGACAACGCGGCCGAGTTCAAGAGCGAGGCCCTGCGCCGGGGTTGCGAGCAGCATGGCATCCGGCTGGACTATCGCCCGCTGGGACAGCCGCACTATGGCGGCATCGTGGAACGGATCATCGGCACGGCGATGCAGATGATTCACGACGAACTGCCGGGAACGACCTTCTCCAACCCTGACCAGCGCGGCGACTACGATTCCGAAAACAAGGCCGCCCTGACGCTGCGCGAGCTAGAGCGCTGGCTCACATTGGCGGTCGGCACCTACCACGGTTCGGTGCACAACGGCCTGCTCCAACCGCCGGCCGCGCGCTGGGCCGAGGCCGTGGCGCGTGTCGGCGTACCGGCCGTCGTCACACGCGCTACTTCGTTCCTGGTCGATTTTCTGCCGATCCTCCGGCGCACGCTGACCCGCACCGGCTTTGTCATCGACCACATCCACTACTACGCCGATGGGCACTGTTGCAAATAGTCGGTGGTGATAAACTTATCATCCCCTTTTGCTGATGGAGCTGCACATGAACCCATTCAAAGGCCGGCATTTTCAGCGTGACATCATTCTGTGGGCCGTACGCTGGTACTGCAAATACGGCATCAGTTACCGTGAGCTGCAGGAGATGCTGGCTGAACGCGGAGTGAATGTCGATCACTCCACGATTTACCGCTGGGTTCAGCGTTATGCGCCTGAAATGGAAAAACGGCTGCGCTGGTACTGGCGTAACCCTTCCGATCTTTGCCCGTGGCACATGGATGAAACCTACGTGAAGGTCAATGGCCGCTGGGCGTATCTGTACCGGGCCGTCGACAGCCGGGGCCGCACTGTCGATTTTTATCTCTCCTCCCGTCGTAACAGCAAAGCTGCATACCGGTTTCTGGGTAAAATCCTCAACAACGTGAAGAAGTGGCAGATCCCGCGATTCATCAACACGGATAAAGCGCCCGCCTATGGTCGCGCGCTTGCTCTGCTCAAACGCGAAGGCCGGTGCCCGTCTGACGTTGAACACCGACAGATTAAGTACCGGAACAACGTGATTGAATGCGATCATGGCAAACTGAAACGGATAATCGGCGCCACGCTGGGATTTAAATCCATGAAGACGGCTTACGCCACCATCAAAGGTATTGAGGTGATGCGTGCACTACGCAAAGGCCAGGCCTCAGCATTTTATTATGGTGATCCCCTGGGCGAAATGCGCCTGGTAAGCAGAGTTTTTGAAATGTAAGGCCTTTGAATAAGACAAAAGGCTGCCTCATCGCTAACTTTGCAACAGTGCCGGATTGAATATAACCGACGTGACTGTTACATTTAGGTGGCTAAACCCGTCAAGCCCTCAGGAGTGAATCATGACCGTAGTCACGACCGCCGATACCTCCCAACTGTACGCACTTGCAGCCCGACATGGGCTCAAGCTCCATGGCCCGCTGACTGTCAATGAGCTTGGGCTCGACTATAGGATCGTGATCGCCACCGTCGACGATGGACGTCGGTGGGTGCTGCGCATCCCGCGCCGAGCCGAGGTAAGCGCGAAGGTCGAACCAGAGGCGCGGGTGCTGGCAATGCTCAAGAATCGCCTGCCGTTCGCGGTGCCGGACTGGCGCGTGGCCAACGCCGAGCTCGTTGCCTATCCCATGCTCGAAGACTCGACTGCGATGGTCATCCAGCCTGGTTCGTCCACGCCCGACTGGGTCGTGCCGCAGGACTCGGAGGTCTTCGCGGAGAGCTTCGCGACCGCGCTCGCCGCCCTGCATGCCGTCCCCATTTCCGCCGCCGTGGATGCGGGGATGCTCATCCGTACACCGACGCAGGCCCGTCAGAAGGTGGCCGACGACGTTGACCGCGTCCGACGCGAGTTCGTGGTGAACGACAAGCGCCTCCACCGGTGGCAGCGCTGGCTCGACGACGATTCGTCGTGGCCAGATTTCTCCGTGGTGGTGCATGGCGATCTCTACGTGGGCCATGTGCTCATCGACAACACGGAGCGCGTCAGCGGGATGATCGACTGGAGCGAGGCCCGCGTTGATGACCCTGCCATCGACATGGCCGCGCACCTTATGGTCTTTGGTGAAGAGGGGCTCGCGAAGCTCCTCCTCACGTATGAAGCGGCCGGTGGCCGGGTGTGGCCGCGGCTCGCCCACCACATCGCGGAGCGCCTTGCGTTCGGGGCGGTCACCTACGCACTCTTCGCCCTCGACTCGGGTAACGAAGAGTACCTCGCTGCGGCGAAGGCGCAGCTCGCCGCAGCGGAATGAGCGAACGTCGATATAGCCCGCTCGCGACGCTGTTCGCGGCGACCTTTCTCTTCCGGATCGGCAACGCGGTGGCGGCCCTCGCGCTTCCATGGTTCGTCCTGTCTCATACAAAGAGCGCGGCCTGGGCGGGCGCCACGGCCGCTAGCAGCGTCATCGCGACCATCATCGGCGCGTGGGTTGGTGGTGGCCTCGTCGATCGGTTCGGGCGCGCGCCCGTCGCATTGATCTCGGGTGTGGTGGGCGGCGTGGCCATGGCGAGCATCCCACTGCTCGATGCCGTTGGCGCCCTCTCGAACACTGGGCTGATCGCTTGCGTGGTGCTCGGTGCCGCGTTCGACGCACCCGGTATGGCCGCGCAGGACAGTGAGCTGCCCAAACTCGGCCACGTCGCCGGGCTCTCCGTTGAGCGCGTCTCGTCACTGAAAGCGGTGATCGGGAACGTCGCGATTCTAGGTGGCCCGGCCCTTGGGGGGGCCGCAATCGGCCTGCTTGGCGCTGCGCCAACGCTCGGGCTGACGGCGTTCTGCTCCGTCCTTGCAGGTCTGCTCGGCGCGTGGGTGCTTCCCGCGCGTGCCGCTCGGACGATGACCACGACGGCGACTCTCTCCATGCGCGCCGGCGTCGCTTTTCTCTGGAGCGAACCCCTGCTGCGCCCTCTCTTTGGTATAGTGATGATCTTCGTGGGCATCGTTGGCGCCAACGGCAGCGTCATCATGCCTGCGCTGTTTGTAGATGCAGGACGCCAAGTAGCAGAGCTCGGGCTGTTCTCCTCAATGATGGGGGCTGGTGGTCTCCTTGGCATTGCCATTCATGCGTCGGTCGGCGCCCGGATATCAGCGCAGAACTGGCTGGCGGTGGCATTTTGTGGCTCTGCGGTGGGCTCGCTTCTGCTTTCACAGTTGCCAGGCGTGCCGGTGCTGATGTTGTTGGGCGCGCTCGTGGGACTGCTGACCGGCTCAGTCTCTCCCATTCTCAACGCTGCCATCTACAACCGCACGCCGCCAGAACTTCTCGGCCGGGTACTCGGCACGGTCTCGGCGGTGATGCTGTCAGCCTCGCCCATGGTTATGCTTGCGGCCGGCGCGTTTGTCGACCTTGCTGGTCCGCTCCCTGGCCTCGTTGTATCGGCCGTGTTTGCGGGGCTCGTGGCTCTACTCTCGCTCCGTCTTCAATTTGCTACAATGGCGGCGGCAGCCACAGCCTCCGCCCCAACCCATACAGAAGGTGAACACTGATGCCCCGCCCCAAGCTCAAGTCCGATGACGAGGTACTCGAGGCCGCCACCGTAGTGCTGAAGCGTTGCGGTCCCATAGAGTTCACGCTCAGCGGAGTAGCAAAGGAGGTGGGGCTCTCCCGCGCAGCGTTAATCCAGCGCTTCACCAACCGCGATACGCTGCTGGTGAGGATGATGGAGCGCGGCGTCGAGCAGGTGCGGCATTACCTGAATGCGATACCGATAGGCGCAGGGCCGCAAGGGCTCTGGGAATTTTTGCAGGTGCTCGTTCGGAGCATGAACACTCGCAACGACTTCTCGGTGAACTATCTCATCTCCTGGTACGAGCTCCAGGTGCCGGAGCTACGCACGCTTGCGATCCAGCGGAACCGCGCGGTGGTGGAGGGGATCCGCAAGCGACTGCCCCCAGGTGCTCCTGCGGCAGCTGAGTTGCTCCTGCACTCGGTCATCGCTGGCGCGACGATGCAGTGGGCCGTCGATCCGGATGGTGAGCTAGCTGATCATGTGCTGGCTCAGATCGCTGCCATCCTGTGTTTAATGTTTCCCGAACACGACGATTTCCAACTCCTCCAGGCACATGCGTAAACGGAGGTGTGCAGAGTCCCTGCGGCAGGCGACGAACACGACCGTCGTCGATTAGTACCGGTACGGTCGGTGGTATCGAAGTCTTGATCACCACTCAGGTCTACGGCTTACAAATGGTGACCATCCCGATACTTGCGTCAGAGCACCGGGCCGATTCTTTGACAGTGAATCACTCCCGTAAGGTTGTGCCGGTGTGGGTGTCCCGGGTCGAGACGATACTCCGCCAATGCGCCCAGCAAACAACCTGGCCATCGCAGGTGGTGGGGAGCGGTGTGGCGGATGAGTTGGACAAGTTGGTGTAGCAGCACGAGCACGGCGAGATAACATCGCAGGAGTTCGACATGCTCAAGAGACAGCTGATTGCGAATCGCGATGCAGATTCATAACCCGATTGCGGGTTGGCTTCACTCCACCATCACCGAGCAGACTAGCACGGCGGGCTCTGTTGCAAAGATTGGCGGCAGTCAGAGGTAGGCTGTCGCTCTGCGCCGATCAGGCGGCTGCTGCGAAATGGTGGTTGAGCATGCCCATGGCCTCCGTCAGCGCCGAGGGCCCAATGCCAAAAGCTCTCTCCACAAGGCGCACCTCGCCCCTGATGCCGGGCTGCAGGCACCAGGGGCGAGCCTGTCCTTTGCGCAGGGCTCGCATGACTTCGAATCCCTTGATCGTGGCATAGGCCGTGGGGATCGATTTGAAACCGCGCACCGGCTTGATCAGTATCTTGAGCTTTCCGTGATCGGCCTCGATCACGTTATTGAGATACTTCACCTGCCGGTGGGCCGTCTCCCGGTCCAGCTTTCCTTCGCGCTTCAATTCGGTGATCGCTGCACCATAGCTCGGCGCTTTGTCGGTATTGAGCGTGGCAGGCTTTTCCCAGTGCTTCAGGCCTCGCAGGGCCTTGCCCAGGAACCGCTTCGCTGCCTTGGCGCTGCGGGTCGGCGACAGGTAGAAATCGATCGTGTCGCCCCGCTTGTCGACTGCCCGGTACAGGTAGGTCCACTTGCCCCGCACCTTGACGTAGGTTTCATCCAGGCGCCAGCTCGGATCAAAGCCACGCCGCCAGAACCAGCGCAGCCGCTTCTCCATCTCCGGGGCGTAGCACTGGACCCAGCGATAGATCGTCGTATGGTCGACCGAAATGCCGCGTTCCGCCAGCATTTCCTCAAGGTCGCGATAGCTGATCGGATAGCGACAATACCAGCGCACCGCCCACAGGATCACATCACCCTGGAAATGGCGCCACTTGAAATCCGTCATCGTTCCGTCCGTCCAATCTCCGCCAAGCATGCTCAAGCTTCACGATTTTTGCAACAGAGCCCACACGAGTATTGAGCATAGTCGAGATTGGTGCAGATCACTTCTGATATTGAACTGTCAGGAGCTGGCTGCACAACAGCCATTACGCCCAATCAACTGGTGCAGTCGTCTTCTGAAAATGACATTTGGTATCTCTCATAAACGGATGTTTTTGAGAGAACTATCTTCGGCCTTCACACGCACGAAAGGCGGCGAAGCTCCGCCGTTAATCCGTCCGCCGGAGATCTCGCCCAGGCAGGCTGAAGGCCGAGCAAGCCTGACAGGCCCGAAAAGCCCGGCACGGGCGTCGGCGGCGATGACGGCGGCGGCATTATCCAGGGTTGATGATGGAAGTGGAGGATATCGACAACCTCTCGCGCAACCAAGACATCGCGGTCGGACTGCAAGTGATCTTGAAGCCACGGGCCCGTCCCACCCCGACATGGACCTCGATGCCCGAACGGACGTTAGATTTCGAGTTCTAGGCGTTCTGCGATGAAGGTTGGATCCCAGCCGGGATTGAAAGTGTCGACGTGGGTGAATCCGAGCCGCTCGTATAGGCCACGCAGGTTCGGGTGGCAGTCGAGCCGCAGCTTGGCGCACCCCTGCGTTCGCGCGGCATGGCGGCAAGCCTCGATCAGCGCGGAGCTGACACCCCGGCCCGCATGTGTCCGTCGCACCGCGAGCTTGTGCAGATATGCGGCCTCCCCCTTGAGGGCGTCGGGCCAGAACTCGGGATCCTCGGCCGACAAGGTGCAACAGCCGACGATGCCGTCGCTGCAACTCGCGACTAGGAGCTCGGATCTCAGGACGAAGGTCTCCGCGAATGTCCGGTCGATCCGCGCGACGTCCCAGGCGGGCGTTCCCTTGGCGGACATCCACGCCGCAGCGTCGTGCATCAGCCGCACAACCTCGTCGATATCACCCGAGCAGGCGACCCGAACGTTCGGAGGCTCCTCGCTGTCCATTCGCTCCCCTGGCGCGGTATGAACCGCCGCCTCATAGTGCAGTTTGATCCTGACGAGCCCAGCATGTCTGCGCCCACCTTCGCGGAACCTGACCAGGGTCCGCTAGCGGGCGGCCGGAAGGTGAATGCTAGGCATGATCTAACCCTCGGTCTCTGGCGTCGCGACTGCGAAATTTCGCGAGGGTTTCCGAGAAGGTGATTGCGCTTCGCAGATCTCCAGGCGCGTGGGTGCGGACGTAGTCAGCGCCATTGCCGATCGCGTGAAGTTCCGCCGCAAGGCTCGCTGGACCCAGATCCTTTACAGGAAGGCCAACGGTGGCGCCCAAGAAGGATTTCCGCGACACCGAGACCAATAGCGGAAGCCCCAACGCCGACTTCAGCTTTTGAAGGTTCGACAGCACGTGCAGCGATGTTTCCGGTGCGGGGCTCAAGAAAAATCCCATCCCCGGATCGAGGATGAGCCGGTCGGCAGCGACCCCGCTCCGTCGCAAGGCGGAAACCCGCGCCTCGAAGAACCGCACAATCTCGTCGAGCGCGTCTTCGGGTCGAAGGTGACCGGTGCGGGTGGCGATGCCATCCCGCTGCGCTGAGTGCATAACCACCAGCCTGCAGTCCGCCTCAGCAATATCGGGATAGAGCGCAGGGTCAGGAAATCCTTGGATATCGTTCAGGTAGCCCACGCCGCGCTTGAGCGCATAGCGCTGGGTTTCCGGTTGGAAGCTGTCGATTGAAACACGGTGCATCTGATCGGACAGGGCGTCTAAGAGCGGCGCAATACGTCTGATCTCATCGGCCGGCGATACAGGCCTCGCGTCCGGATGGCTGGCGGCCGGTCCGACATCCACGACGTCTGATCCGACTCGCAGCATTTCGATCGCCGCGGTGACAGCGCCGGCGGGGTCTAGCCGCCGGCTCTCATCGAAGAAGGAGTCCTCGGTGAGATTCAGAATGCCGAACACCGTCACCATGGCGTCGGCCTCCGCAGCGACTTCCACGATGGGGATCGGGCGAGCAAAAAGGCAGCAATTATGAGCCCCATACCTACAAAGCCCCACGCATCAAGCTTTTGCCCATGAAGCAACCAGGCAATGGCTGTAATTATGACGACGCCGAGTCCCGACCAGACTGCATAAGCAACACCGACAGGGATGGATTTCAGAACCAGAGAAAGAAAATAAAATGCGATGCCATAACCGATTATGACAACGGCGGAAGGGGCAAGCTTAGTAAAGCCCTCGCTAGATTTTAATGCGGATGTTGCGATTACTTCGCCAACTATTGCGATAACAAGAAAAAGCCAGCCTTTCATGATATATCTCCCAATTTGTGTAGGGCTTATTATGCACGCTTAAAAATAATAAAAGCAGACTTGACCTGATAGTTTGGCTGTGAGCAATTATGTGCTTAGTGCATCTAACGCCTGAATTAAGCTGCGCCGCGAAGCGGCGTCGGCTTGAATGAACTGTTAGACATCATTGGCGTGGAGCCGAGCAGACTGGCGGCTTCGTGCTTCACAAAGTAAATGAACGCAGTCAACTGATCAGCGCGTGAGGCCAAGCAATCCATCCCTTGTCCAAGGTAAGCCTGCTGGGCTTCAAGCAGCACGGGCTGATGTTGGACGGGCAGGCGTTCCATTACCCAGTTGGCAGCTACATCCTTCGGCGCGATCTTGCCGGTTGCTGCGCTGTACCAAATGCGAGACAAAGTAAGCACTACATTCCGCTCGTCGCCTGCCCAATCCGGTTGTGAGTTCCATAGTTTCAAGGTGTCGGCCAGTGCTTTGAATAGATCGCTTTCCGGGACTGAGTTGAAGAAATCTTCCGCGGCCGAACCTGCCAAGGCAAGGCTGTGTTGCCTTGCTTTAGTTAGCAGAATAGCCAGATCAACATCGGTTGTCGCGGGCTCGAAGATGCCCGCAAGAATGTCCTTGCGCTGCCACTCCCCGAATTGCAGTTCCCGTCTGGCTGGATAACGCCAAGGAACAACATCGCCGTACACGACGATGGTAACTTCCAAGGCACGGAGAGCTTCACTTTGGCCGGGAGAAGCGGAAACTTCCAGGAAATCTACGAACAGAGCCTGCCGCACAGTCTCATCGAGCTGTGCAGTCACAGTAACCAGCAAATCAATATCACTGCATGGCTTCAGGCCACCGTCGAGTGCAGAGCCGTACAAATGCACGGCCAGCAACGTCGATCCCAGATGATGCTCGATGACGTTGAGTGCCTGTGATAGCTGTACCGAAATCTCGGCGGGCACTGCGTTGCTCATGATGTCTAACTCCCAATTTGTGTAGGGCTTATTATGCACGCTTAAAAATAATAAAAGCAGACTTGACCTGATAGTTTGGCTGTGAGCAATTATGTGCTTAGTGCATCTAACGCCGCTAAGCAGCGGCACATTTTGCGTTTTGAGCGCAGCGAAGCAAAATGTGTCCGATGGCTTGGATGGTTAACCCCTTTGCCAGATTTGATAGCGATAATTTATATTTGAATGAAATTCCTGCTCGAACACCACATTGAACTCTTTGGGGATTTCCGGAAAGAAAACATTGCCCTCTGGCTCGGAATCTATTGTCGAGATATGTAGCGTGTCGGCATGGGCGATCAGACTCTTGTAGATCTCTCCACCACCAGAAACAACAACATGGTTCGTAAGAGTCTTTAGCTCCCTCATTGCTGCTTCTATAGATGGAAACACAACCACATCATCGTTAGTAGCTACCGATCCTGAGCGGCTGACAACTGCATACTTTCTATTTGGGAGAGCCCCCATTGCCTCAAATGTTTTACGGCCGACTAAGAGCCATTGATTGTAAGTTATTGCTTTAAAAAGCAGCTGCTCACCTTTAGCGTTCCACGGGATATCCGAGCCGCAGCCAATAACCCCATTTCTTGCTTTTGCAGCCATTAGTGATATTTTCACGATACTCCTTTGGGTTAACGCCGCCATAAACGGCGACAGGGTGGCGCGCCTATTGCGCATAAAATGGCGAAGCCATGCGCAACAGGCGCGGAATCTCTGGCGTCCGGTTTGATGGCTTTGTTATGCAAAGGACTAGTCTTCAATGACGTGTAAACCACGGCGCTTTAAGTCCTCCAACGAATCCAACATTCCCCTTATTAATTCAACAGGATGCCCCTCCCAGTCTTCAACAACGCCAACAATTCTCAAGGGTTCGCAGGTTCTATAGGACTGTGTTGGATTACCGGGAAATCTTTTGTTCGTAAGATTCGGATCGTCTTCGAACGGTCCTGTTGGCTCAACTATGTATATGTAGCCGCGACCCTCGAGGCCAGACAGTGACATAGCAAGTTCAGCTCCCCAAACTGCTGGCTCCATCAAGGCTGAAAAGTAGATGTGCTTAAGAATACGACCGTCCTCGAAATGAGAGATGAACCCTGTGGTTAGCAAGTCACCAATCGCCAAATTGGCTTTGGTTCCATGATAGAACGGTCCTTGCACCTGCTTGTAATTATCATGAGAGATGGGAATCCAATCTTTTACCATTTTAAGACCCTTAATTGTTGGGATTTGGCTGCATAACTTTGTTTTAGGGCGACTGCCCTGCTGCGTAACATCGTTGCTGCTCCATAACATCAAACATCGACCCACGGCGTAACGCGCTTGCTGCTTGGATGCCCGAGGCATAGACTGTACAAAAAAACAGTCATAACAAGCCATGAAAACCGCCACTGCGCCGTTACCACCGCTGCGTTCGGTCAAGGTTCTGGACCAGTTGCGTGAGCGCATACGCTACTTGCATTACAGTTTACGAACCGAACAGGCTTATGTCCACTGGGTTCGTGCCTTCATCCGTTTCCACGGTGTGCGTCACCCGGCAACCTTGGGCAGCAGCGAAGTCGAGGCATTTCTGTCCTGGCTGGCGAACGAGCGCAAGGTTTCGGTCTCCACGCATCGTCAGGCATTGGCGGCCTTGCTGTTCTTCTACGGCAAGGTGCTGTGCACGGATCTGCCCTGGCTTCAGGAGATCGGAAGACCTCGGCCGTCGCGGCGCTTGCCGGTGGTGCTGACCCCGGATGAAGTGGTTCGCATCCTCGGTTTTCTGGAAGGCGAGCATCGTTTGTTCGCCCAGCTTCTGTATGGAACGGGCATGCGGATCAGTGAGGGTTTGCAACTGCGGGTCAAGGATCTGGATTTCGATCACGGCACGATCATCGTGCGGGAGGGCAAGGGCTCCAAGGATCGGGCCTTGATGTTACCCGAGAGCTTGGCACCCAGCCTGCGCGAGCAGCTGTCGCGTGCACGGGCATGGTGGCTGAAGGACCAGGCCGAGGGCCGCAGCGGCGTTGCGCTTCCCGACGCCCTTGAGCGGAAGTATCCGCGCGCCGGGCATTCCTGGCCGTGGTTCTGGGTTTTTGCGCAGCACACGCATTCGACCGATCCACGGAGCGGTGTCGTGCGTCGCCATCACATGTATGACCAGACCTTTCAGCGCGCCTTCAAACGTGCCGTAGAACAAGCAGGCATCACGAAGCCCGCCACACCGCACACCCTCCGCCACTCGTTCGCGACGGCCTTGCTCCGCAGCGGTTACGACATTCGAACCGTGCAGGATCTGCTCGGCCATTCCGACGTCTCTACGACGATGATTTACACGCATGTGCTGAAAGTTGGCGGTGCCGGAGTGCGCTCACCGCTTGATGCGCTGCCGCCCCTCACTAGTGAGAGGTAGGGCAGCGCAAGTCAATCCTGGCGGATTCACTACCCCTGCGCGAAGGCCATCGGTGCCGCATCGAACGGCCGGTTGCGGAAAGTCCTCCCTGCGTCCGCTGATGGCCGGCAGCAGCCCGTCGTTGCCTGATGGATCCAACCCCTCCGCTGCTATAGTGCAGTCGGCTTCTGACGTTCAGTGCAGCCGTCTTCTGAAAACGACAAACGATGTCAGAATAGAGTTAAATTTCCTATTGATTGACATATTCCGTCAAAGGTAATAGATTTCATCCTGACACTTTTGCCTTTGGAGGCATCTTGCAAGGTCAACGCATCGGCTATGTCCGCGTCAGCAGCTTCGACCAGAACCCGGAACGGCAATTGGAGGGTGTTCAGGTGGCGCGGGTGTTCACCGACAAGGCTTCTGGCAAGGACACCCAGCGTCCCGAGCTGGAAAGGCTGCTGGCCTTCGTCCGCGAGGGCGACACCGTGGTGGTGCATAGCATGGACAGGCTGGCACGCAACCTTGATGACCTGCGCCGCATCGTCCAAGGGCTGACACAACGGGGCGTGCGCATGGAGTTCGTCAAAGAAGGGCTGAAGTTCACCGGCGAGGACTCACCGATGGCCAATCTGATGCTGTCGGTCATGGGAGCCTTCGCTGAGTTCGAGCGCGCCCTGATCCGCGAACGTCAGCGCGAGGGAATCGTGCTGGCCAAGCAGCGCGGTGCCTACCGGGGACGAAAGAAATCGCTGAACAGCGAACAAATTGCCGAGTTGAAACGGCGAGTTGCGGCAGGCGACCAAAAAACCTTGGTGGCCCGTGACTTCGGCATCAGCCGCGAAACCTTGTACCAGTACCTGCGGGAAGACTGACCATGCCACGCCGCTCAATCCTGTCCGCCACCGAGCGCGAAAGCCTGCTGGCACTGCCAGATGCCAAAGACGAACTGATACGGCACTACACGTTCAACGAAACCGACCTGTCGGTGATCCGTCAGCGTCGCGGCGCCGCGAATCGATTGGGCTTCGCTGTGCAGCTTTGCTACTTGCGATTCCCTGGCACCTTTTTGGGCGTCGATGAGCCTCCGTTTCCGCCCCTGTTGCGCATGGTGGCCGCGCAACTCAAGATGCCAGTGGAAAGTTGGAGCGAGTACGGCCAGCGCGAACAGACACGGCGGGAGCACTTGGTCGAGCTGCAAACGGTTTTTGGGTTCAAGCCCTTCACCATGAGCCACTATCGGCAAGCCGTGCATACATTGACCGAGCTGGCCTTGCAGACCGACAAAGGCATCGTGCTGGCGAGCGCACTTGTCGAGAATCTGCGGCGGCAGAGCATTATCCTGCCCGCCATGAATGCCATCGAGCGCGCAAGCGCCGAGGCCATCACCCGTGCCAACCGACGCATTTACGCGGCGCTGACCGATTCTTTGTTATCACCCCACCGTCAGCGCCTGGACGAACTTCTCAAGCGCAAGGACGGCAGTAAAGTGACGTGGCTGGCATGGCTGCGCCAGTCGCCTGCCAAACCGAACTCTCGCCACATGCTCGAACATATTGAGCGCCTGAAATCCTGGCAAGCACTTGATCTGCCCGCAGGCATCGAGCGGCAGGTTCACCAGAACCGCCTGCTCAAAATCGCTCGTGAAGGTGGCCAGATGACGCCTGCTGATCTGGCAAAGTTCGAGGTGCAACGACGCTATGCCACGCTGGTAGCGCTGGCCATCGAAGGCATGGCCACCGTCACCGATGAAATCATCGACCTTCACGATCGCATCATCGGCAAGCTGTTCAACGCGGCCAAGAACAAGCATCAGCAGCAGTTCCAGGCTTCCGGCAAGGCGATCAACGACAAGGTGCGGATGTATGGGCGCATCGGTCAAGCGTTGATTGAGGCCAAGCAAAGCGGCAGCGATCCGTTCGCCGCCATCGAGGCCGTTATGCCCTGGGACACCTTCGCCGCCAGCGTCACCGAAGCGCAAACATTGGCGCGGCCTGCCGACTTTGATTTCCTGCACCACATCGGTGAAAGCTATGCCACGCTACGCCGCTACGCGCCGCAGTTCCTGGGCGTGCTCAAATTGCGGGCTGCGCCCGCCGCCAAGGGTGTGCTCGATGCCATCGACATGCTGCGCGGCATGAACAGCGACAGCGCGCGCAAGGTGCCCGCCGATGCGCCAACCGCATTCATCAAGCCGCGCTGGGCAAAGCTGGTTCTGACCGACGACGGCATCGACCGGCGTTACTACGAGTTATGCGCCCTGTCGGAGCTGAAGAACGCGCTGCGCTCCGGTGATGTCTGGGTGCAGGGTTCTCGCCAGTTCAAGGACTTCGACGAATACCTGGTGCCGGTCGAGAAGTTCGCCACTTTGAAGCTGGCCAGCGAATTGCCGCTGGCAGTGGCCACCGACTGCGACCAATACCTGCATGACCGGTTGGAATTGTTGGAGGCGCAACTCGCCACAGTCAACCGCATGGCTGCGGCCAACGACTTACCGGATGCCATCATCACCACCGCGTCAGGCCTGAAGATCACGCCGCTGGACGCGGCAGTACCAGACGCCGCGCAAGCCATGATCGACCAGACAGCTATGCTGCTGCCGCACCTCAAAATCACCGAGTTGCTGATGGAGGTCGATGAATGGACGGGCTTCACCCGCCACTTCACACACCTGAAGACCAGCGACACGGCCAAGGACAAAACCTTGCTGTTGACGACGATCCTGGCCGACGCGATCAACCTGGGTCTGACCAAAATGGCCGAGTCCTGCCCTGGCACCACCTACGCCAAGCTGTCTTGGCTGCAAGCCTGGCACATCCGCGATGAAACCTATTCGACGGCGCTGGCCGAGCTGGTGAATGCGCAGTTTCGGCAACCCTTCGCCGGCAACTGGGGTGACGGCACCACGTCATCGTCGGACGGCCAGAACTTCAGAACCGGCAGCAAAGCAGAAAGCACTGGTCATATCAACCCGAAGTATGGAAGCAGTCCAGGACGGACTTTCTACACCCATATCTCCGACCAGTACGCGCCCTTCAGTGCCAAGGTGGTCAACGTGGGCATTCGTGATTCAACTTACGTGCTTGATGGCCTGCTGTACCACGAGTCGGACTTGCGCATCGAGGAACACTACACCGACACGGCAGGCTTCACCGATCACGTGTTTGGCTTGATGCATTTGCTGGGATTTCGCTTCGCGCCGCGTATCCGTGACTTGGGCGAAACCAAGCTATTCATCCCCAAGGGCGATGCCGCCTATGACGCGCTCAAGCCGATGATTAGCAGCGACAGGCTGAACATCAAGCAAATACGCGCCCATTGGGATGAAATTCTGCGGCTGGCCACCTCCATCAAGCAAGGCACGGTAACGGCTTCGCTGATGCTGCGCAAACTCGGCAGCTACCCGCGCCAGAACGGCTTGGCCGTGGCGTTGCGCGAGCTGGGGCGCATCGAGCGCACGCTGTTCATTTTGGATTGGCTGCAAAGCGTGGAGCTGCGCCGCCGCGTCCATGCGGGGCTGAATAAGGGCGAGGCGCGCAACGCGCTGGCCAGGGCGGTCTTCTTCTACCGATTGGGTGAAATCCGCGACCGCAGTTTTGAGCAGCAGCGCTACCGGGCCAGCGGCCTCAATCTGGTGACGGCGGCCATCGTGTTGTGGAACACGGTATATCTGGAGCGTGCCACCAGTGCTTTGCGTGGCAACGGCACGGCGCTGGACGACACATTGTTGCAATATCTGTCGCCGCTGGGGTGGGAGCACATCAACCTGACCGGCGATTACCTATGGCGCAGCAGCGCCAAGGTCGGTGCGGGGAAGTTTAGGCCATTGCGACCGCTGCCACCGGCTTAGCGTGCTTTATTTTCCGTTTTCTGAGACGACCCCATCATAAAGAGTTTTTGTTGCGCTTAAGTCGAACTCAGCGACGAAATACGACAGATAAAGGAAAAAATGAGAGAAAATTGATTGGAAAGCTACTGTATAGCAATGAATTAGTATAAAAATTGAACATGAGTAAAAATTTGACGAATAAATCAGCAAGGTGTACTATAAGTTAATTGTTAAAGGGTCAGTATGCGGTAGTGTCAATGAGAAATCGCGCTCACAATAATTCAATCATGAAGAGTAACTTTTTACAGTTACAATCTATGCTCGATGAATTTTCGGAGTTGTTAAGTGATTGCGCCATTGATTTACAGCTATTCGAATTGCCGAGAATACTATTAGATGATACCCATACAGAGCCAGAGATTATTCCTATCCTTCAGAGACATACGCTCGATGAACAGGGGAAGGAACTCCTACTCAAAGCCTTCTCTACACTCAAAATTGACGCGTTAAAATACAGCACTTATCTTGCACATCGATTCCCTGGGTTTGTTGTGTTGCCAACAGCAAGTCAGGCTGAGGTTGTCAGCTATATTAATGAGATAAATAAGCGAAAAGACGAGTTTCACGATTCCGTAAAGCAGGATTTTAAAAAGCGCCAAAACGCACACGAAAACCTGCATAAAAACATAGAGAACGTGGTTTTATTGTCTGCAACAAGACACATTCGTTACACAAATCTTGCTGTGAACACAGTCAATTTTTATTGGCAGCACAAAACAATTCAACGAATAGTACCTCTCGATGAGGCGAAGTTAAGTCTTGAAAACGCGAAAAATAATCAGGTTTTTGAATACGCACTCAGCAACCGTGATGACAAGCTGGCTTTCATCGAAAAAGAAATAGAGCAGCTTTCTCATGTACCAGTAGATCATAACATTGTCGAAATAAGACAAACCCGAGTCCAGCCATTTATCGACCTATGGACCAGGCAAGTTGGTGCCACTGCGAACAAAAAAATATCATCGACAAATGCCTCCTTGCCCATGATCCTTTTTGGCGAACCGCCTAGCAAGGTAAACCCTTTATCTGACTATAAACGAGGTAATGTCAATTTTAAAGAAATACCATACCCTTTGATTAACGCTAGAAAATACTGGTACGCCGTACCTTACAAACAACCTAGGAGTTCATCATGATTAATTGGATCATCGCAAGTGCAACGTTAGTGGTTTTCCAATCACCGCTAGGGTTACCTGCTGGCCTAAAGGTTAATGACAGTTCACTTCAGCTTTCTCATCAAATGAAAAGCTATTTTGAAAATACATACCCAAAACCCAAGCCGACAAAACAACAGCTGTACATTGATAACTTGTACCGCAAACAGATGGAGGCTATGCCTACTAATACGCTCGTTTTTAATTCAAGATTTCAAATACCTAAAAATGATACTATTGGTAAAATACTCGTCACCTTTAACAATGGAATGAAACCAGCTTATGTTGGTCTGGATCATTATTATCGGTTCAACGAAGGTAAGGAATGAGACAAAGTTATTACGCATTTGCAAAATTTAGCTTGTTTAGGATTAGTGTTCTGACCCTATCTTTTCCTTTTCTTTTTATATGTTTAGTTTATGTAACGAATACATCATTATATGACTACGGCATACCACTTAGCTGGATTTGCATTTCAAGCATCCCTATTTTGTTTTGTTGGTACAAGATAGACATCGACTGTAAAGATGATACTGTTATTATAACTCGCAGCCTATTCACTATTCCTATATTTAAACACACATTCAAAATGGATGTTAACACTGTAGTTCAGTGGCTACCATCACAGTTCAATAAAGGAACCTTTAAATTGATGGCTGGTGAAGTAGATTTGGGTTTGACTATCGATAGGTAAAGTCTGTTACAATTAAAAATTGCTACTGATGGGTAATTTTTCATTTAACAAAAAGGCCAGGAGCATTAATCATAAAGGTCTATCCCAATGGTTCCTCATAAAAAGAATCAAGAAAAACTATCATTTGATCAAGCTAAAGAGCTTGTTCGGGAATTTAAGATATTTACAGCAAAAGAATATTTGCGCTTTCGTGCTTCTTCGACTGAATTCCAAAACATCCTCCCCTACCAGCCAAGCATTTACTATAAAACCGAATGGAAAGGGTGGTGCAATTTTACTGGAATGGATAATAGTCCAGATGTAGATTTCAACATTGAGGAAATCCAACAGATTGCTGTTTCATTAAACATTCGAACAAAAGAAGAGTGGCGGCTTGCTGTTTCCACTAATTTAATCAATGGTCCTTTACACATTTCTAAAGTGGACGGTTTTAGTAATTGGGCGCAATTCTTAGCTCATGATAAATACCTGAATTTTAAAGATTTGTTATCTTTTACTCGAAAACTCGGATTGAGAACTCAAACTGATTGGCGCCAATGGTGTAGAGATAATGATCGCCCTGATAATGTGCCTTTTGATTTACATGGACATTACAAGACGGATTTTCAAAGTATTACGCCTGCGGTAACCAAAAGCTTTTGGCATTACTTGTTTGTCGAAGAAACAAGTGAATAAGAGTTTAATTGTCGCCTTATTCACTTGTTACATTTTTGCATACTATCTCCCTCCAACATTCGCATTAGTCAAACCCATGGCTACTGGAGCATGGTCGTTATTACTACCATTATTACTCACAGAGATTGTGCTCGTCGCTGGTGGCTGTGTAGTGTCGATTTTCGCTGCTGATCCACCAGGGCTCGCAGAAACGGGATAGATGCTTGAACCACCGAACTGTTCACTGAGTTTGTTCAAATCAGCTTCAATTTTACCTTGGCTATCATGACTTATGAAAGGCTTAGAATTTTCATACATTGTGGCTAACTGTGTTACATCTTTAGCCGATTCAACATGGGAAGCAACATCATCAAAACTCTTGGTAGGACTTGCATCATATCGAACATGCTTAGGGGTCATATTAGCTTCAATAAGGGCGTTATATGCTTTTTGAACATTACTCGTAAACGACTCATCAGAGGCAACTCTAGTGCCTGCAAGCCTTGCAGACTGGATGTTATCTTTATCCTGAGACGCGTTATTCTGTAACTTGTCATCAATAGAAGGGATTTCCTGCTCGAATTGAGAAACTGCATTTTCTAGCAGTTGTTGCTTATCGTCGCTTAATGACGGTTTAATTATCGCAGCCAATTCTTTAATATCTGCTAAATTAATTGCGTTACTATCGTGGTCTGCCTTAGTCAGATTCATCGACCGACCGTCAGCATATTGCATCGCAAATACCTTTTCGTCTTTGATAATATCGCTAACATTCTCCCCATTTAGTACCTTCTTTAACACATCAGCAGTTTTGGTTTTATCATTTAGAGAGTTAGTTGCATTGTCAGAATTGAACGAATTTACAATCCCATCATTAGATAAAGCATTCAAAATTGGATTGCCGGAAGACGTTTCGGCCCTCCCCTGCTTAATCACTTCATTAATAGCTTTTTCGCCGCCATTATTGTCTTGCTTATAGCTTTGATACCAACTATAGAGTTCGCTCAACTTAGCTAATTCTTCCTCTTTGAAATTTTGTTTCGCCAAAGGAGTACCTTTTCCATCTTCTCCTAAAAGTCCTAGCATTAACTGGGGATTATCTAACGATTGAAGTAAGGATTGGTACTGACGCCCTTCATCGCCGGGAACCTGAACCCCTCTATTGAATTTTTCAGTTGGATCGCCTTTGAAGTCAGATAATAGATTCATGCCATTAGCAGTATCTCCCTTAACATTCTCCCCAATCCACTTAGCACCTTCCTCACTTGAAGCGAGCTGAGTGATTAAATTATTCATCGCTCTGTCACCTTCGGGCTTAGTCATTTCTCCTAATGTCGCCGGAATATCACCGATGGTATTGAAGAGTTGTGCTGTCGCGCTATGGGTTCTATCCAACTTAACAATTCTATTATCAAAATTTTCTGGAGCAGAACCAACACCAACAACTCCGCCGGTTAACTGTTCACCTTGATTCTTGAATTGCGCCTTGTTATCTTCGGCCGCGTTAGCAACATTAGCAGGTCCATTTAACGTTTCATGAAGAGCCCTGTTAACCATAACTTGAGAGCCCTGTTCACGAGACCCATAAGCATTCCTAAATTCATCGGTAGTTGGCAGTTTTGGCGCAACTTGTTCTAAAGGTGCCTTACTTTGGTCTAAGTAAGATGATGTGTTACCCATAGCATCGAGTGAGTTGACTTTATTTTGATAGAGATCGCCTGCGGCAGTAGTATTAACTACTCCATTAGCCGCCATAGATTGAAAAATGTCACGGTTCATCTCGGCATCGGCCTTTTCCTTGCCAATGTCTATTCCTCTGCCACCTTCCAGCATGTTGATCTTGTCGTTCTCTTTCATCAGTTCCTGAAGAGCAAGTGCACGACCTTCACCAATGGCATTCACACTCTTTGACTCTCGTTCCTGAGCAAAGGACACTGTTTTCTCATCCAACCATTTATCGCCAGACATGCCATCCACTTGCATATCCTTAATTTTCTCCCAAAGTTCAGGGTTCTTTTTAGAAAGAAATGATCCGATATCTTGTTTATTTAATGAGGCACTAAGTCCTGCAAAATCAATATCTCTAGATGTGGAGACTTGACCAGAATTCGTAGCCATCTGAGTCAACATGAGGCCTTGTTGCTCAAGCGCCTGTGATTGCCGAGTATAGGCAGCACTTTGTTTTGCTGCTTCTTGGACTGCTGCGGTATCAGAGAAAGATGCGACATCAGAAGCAGTTGTAATCTTGGATAAATTTTGGTTAATGGCATCTTTGTTCGATACTAACTCTTGGAGGTTTTTATTGTACGATTGTTTAGCTTCTTCCGACGAATTAGCATTCGCTTGGGCTGTTGCTTTTAAGTCTGCACTAAAGCTTGCACCAACTTTCGCAGCCATACTTGCGCCTGTTCCTTTCCCTCCAAAACCTGCGCTTAAAGACAATCCCCCTTTTGCATCGGCACTTACTGCACCTGACGCTACAAGTTGCTGCGCTTCAGAAAATGACATCCCAGTAGCCTTGCTTATAGCATTTGCGGCAGCTGAAGCCCACTCAGAAACAGTAGATGCTTGAAACGACTGGCTTTCGCCGGTGTTTTTAGAAAAATTTCCCCCTTTCGATTCGTTGAAAATTGAGTCCAAAGATTGTTGTGCATTTTGAGCTAAAGTTGCCGCCTGACTTCGGAGGCTGCTCGCACCAGATGAAACGCTTGAACCGATTGATTCACCCACTGAGAATTTCCCCGCGGAACTAGAAATCATCGAATCACCGTTTAAATGGCGCCCAGTGTTAGTTTCATACTGAGATGTTTGATTACCGAATTGAGCATTTCCGTTGTGTATTGACGTGCCGGTATCAGGAGACAGGCGTTTAGAATCAATAGAAGGATCGGCCATTGCCTGTTTAGCCATGCCCTGCATTGCATGAACTCCTCGATAGAGCACAAATACACAAATTGCAGGTATGAAAGTGTAAAGCATACCGGAGATACCGATATAACTGTTAGCTGTGGCAAATTGGCTGTCGATCGCCGTTAAACTAAATTGACTTTTGCCTGCAGCAACGGCGTCATTGAAACGATTAGTCATCGCCAAAGCGGTGAACAAGTTGACCAAGACAATCATGATTGACCACATTTGGACAAACATCCATGCAGCAAAATATTGCCCTACGGCTAGAAGTCCTTGACCTGAAATAGCCAAAACCAATCCAAGAAATGGCGTTATAAAGACCGTTAAGGCTTCAAAAAACGACTGCATCACTTCCGCATTTTCCATCCAATACTCCTTTTTTGATGCATTTGCTAATTGGCGTTGTCTTATCGTATCAAACATGGCGTGTGACACTTGTTGGCCATACGGGGTGCTGGGGAAATAGTTATTAAAAACACTACTGATAAACGCAGCATTCGCGAGATCAAAAGATGATTCTGCAGAAGGGATAACCCCTTGCATACTATATTGATTTAAAAATTGGCTGACTTTAGCCAGACTTGAACCTTGAGCTGATAAGGACTTTTCCAAGTTAGCCCTATACTGCCCTGACTTCATTTGGCTATCCAGTTTGCTCCAAGCCAACTCACAACTAATCTTCTCCCCCTGCGGGTTCCCAGGCACAAGATAACTCGTGGTATTAAGGTTTGGATTGGTAACTTTCAGTAACCCCATAATATCAGCTGGTTTTGCACTTAGTACCGGTTCTATTGGGTTAGTAGCTCCAGGGGAAACCATGTTCGCGACAACATAACACTCATCAAGATAGACATTAAATGATTTACAAACATTTATATTGTTATCCAAAGGATTGGGCGTGCAAACGTCGGCAAAATTAACTGCTGAAAGGCCGACAAAATGCTGAATAGGGCTCAAAGCCTCCCAAGAATCAATCCCGACAATGGAAAATGCTTGAGCCATAATATCGGCAATTGCTGTGCCTGTATTTGTGATAATCCAACCACCCACGGCAGGTAATAGGGGTACGTTATTGATTTCTTGAAACGAATAATCGCGTTTTGATGTAACTCGTACATCGACAAGCGACTGAGGACCTAGTAAGCCGACAACAAAGATAATTGATAGAATAAAACCTTTAGCTGGAAAAGGCATTTTCTCTTGGTTGGTAGCCCATTGAAGAGAATTCCACAGTAAACCAATCACTAATGCGATGGATAGTAATAAGTAGATATCGCCAGTTGACCATAGGCGAGCTAATCCGTTAAAGACTTCAATAAGGAACGTCGGATTACCAACAGAATAAATTTCCCACATGCTGATCGACTCCTAATTATTTCTTGGTACTCAGTGTGACCGTCAATGCCGCGTCTAATCTTGCACGATCTTCAAACACTCGTTTTTGTATGTCAGTATTTCGGCTTACGGTATAAGCCTCCTTAAACCACAGTAAATCGTCTTGTGCTTGGTTTAAGCCAACCGGATACAATTGCTCACCTGTTTGCTGATTCTTTGAGGTAACGAGAGATGTTCTAACTTGAGAGACAAGATCATTGGCCATGTAATCCATAATGACCAATGTGGCTTCTAGAGCTTTATAACGAGCATAACTTCTACCAAACTCATCGTGTGGCCCAAACACTTGCATCATTAGATACATATCGTTTCCGAACCAGTACATGATCTTTGCTTCAGTATCGGTATATTTAACCGTGGGGGTTTTGTACGTTTTTTGCCAAATATCGAAGATGGATTTTCTGATCATAGGCAATATCCGTTTCGTTGTAATAGTGGCATTAACAACATTGATACAGTCCACATCGGCACATTTGTAATATTTAAGATCAACATCTTCAACATCGGAATCAATGTCGTCAGCATCGTAAAATAGATCAATGAAAAATGGCGCTCCCTTTCCCGGAACACGGGTAATACAAGTACCTTCATCAGTGATAGGTGTGCTGCAATTAGAAAGGTCAGTCGAGGTCAATACAGCGCCAAGTATGGTCAATATCAGTTCGTTATCCTTCACACTGCTAAAGGATCTAAATAGTTCTCCATTGGGTTGATTTTCAGATAACGGCTTTAATAGCGAGTTATTATTAATTTTTTTGCCAACTTGAGAAGCCAAGGCCGATGCCGATTTTTGAGACTCTGCGCCATACGTTGCATCGTTCATATCTGCCGCAAAACCCAGTGACATATTGATAGATTGCAATTTTTTTGCGACAAACCCCATTTCAGTTGACGGAGCTGATGGGGTGTCAGAGGCGAGAGCATTAGCCGCCCATTCAGCACCTTTTTTACAACCATCAATATTGAACTGATTGGCGCCATTAATGAGGGTTCTTAACTCCTCGACAACTCCAGCTGCCATAGGTGAGATTGATTGTAATGCAAGATTAAAGGCGTAAGTTGCCGCCCCCTGCATAATCCCTCGACTTAATTGAGCAAGTTCGTCGCCGGAAATAAGACTGAAGCTTCCTGCAAATATATCAATTTCACCACAAGGTCCAAGGCTAGCGTTTGGTAATCGCGCACTGACAATTGGAGCACCATCACTTAGCTTCGGGCGATAAGTAAATCCCCCGAGGTTTACCCCATAACGCCCGTTTCCATGTTGGGAAGCACTCGGTGCTGTAGTCGAATACATATCATTAAATATGTCCTGCATTGGATCTGCGACACAACTGAACACCGTTAATGATAGAAACAAACTTAATTTAGATAGTTTCATTAGTTTGGAGCTCCGATTCTTAAAGGTGTCCCAATGGGGGAGTTAGTTAAATCCACTCGACTCTGAAGCACATCATAGAGAAATGCTGGATTAGATAATTCGCTTTCTTTGACCTGCAGCAGTCCATTTGCCAACACATTCGTCCCTCTAACTGCTTGCACTGATTGAAATTCAGCATCCGTGATCCAATTGTATTTATGTGCAACATCAACCAGTGCATTTTGTATTTTTGGCAATGATGAAACGCCATTACTCAACAACTCGAATTTGGTCGCATCATTCGACACGAGAAACGTTGTAGGGGTCACCGTAACGTTAAATTGGCTCGAAGCACGTCCGTCAACATCAATCACGATCTTATCTTCCGGAATGCCAGGAATAGTGCCGCCATCTAAAGACACGTAAAGAACGTTCAATTGATATCGAGTAGCAAGGAAGTTAATAAGTGGAAGTTGTTTGACACAGTAAGGGCAGGCACTCGAATAAAAAAACCAAAGACCTGCTTGAGTGGATATTTTCTCAATCACTGGCTCTTGTGCTTTCTGAACATCATTTTTAAATCTGGACAACATAAACGCTTCAGTCGGACGGCGATGATCTTCAGACAACCAACTGGCCTCTTTGCGAAAAAATTCGCTGGTATTGGTGGCAAATTTTGAACTGATATCGAGCATTAAGCGTTGAGCAGCATAAAATGCACCTAGATTTTCTGTGGTAGGATTGTTGATGGCATTGGCTTGTAGTTGTGGTAAATTTTTCTTCAACCATTCTGCATCGATGTCAACCATCCGTTCTTCCGTTTGCGTTGAAGTTGCGGCCGGACTTTCATCGGGTTTAACCTCCGGTTCAATTTCAGGTTCGGGTGTTGGCTCATGCCAGAACCAACCTTTTTGAGATTGGTTATAAAAGTCGTCAACCGCCAAAACTACCGTCTGACAGCCAAACAAAAATATAAGTAAAGTTGCTTTTAATGCTGATTTGATAAACATACATCCCCCCCTCAATTGTGACCATAGTACCAATCGAAAGCAGAGAGCAGCTTCGTTTCAGGCGCGATTTACGTCGCTGAAATAAAAATCTGAACTATTTTGTAGAAACTGACGAAACCAAGAACTCAGGATAGATGACAGAGGCAGCACAAAACCAAAGGAGGTTGGAGATTTGCACACAACAAAGGTAACAAGAGAAAATTTTGGTATAAAAATGATGTAAACAAAACAAGCTACCGAAGTAGCTTGTTTTGTTTATCTAGAAGAAACTAACCTTATTGGTTCACTTAAACTATCTGCGGAATTATATTCGTCTTGCTTTGGCTTGCACAATAAAAGAAATAAGTCAGAAACCATTTCCGTATCAGAGTAAACGTCTTTATGTTTAGATTCAGAGAAGTGACGGAATCGTCTTGAAGCATTTGAATCTGCTAGTTCTAAAGAATCACGAGCCTTTTTGCTTTTCAATAATTTGTTTTCTTCACAAGCCCAACAATGTGTTCGTTCACAATTTTCGTGGATAACAAACTTATTATTACAATTGCTAGAGCAGCACGTGTAAACCAAATACTCGTTAGACGCTACCTTTTGAAGCATATAGGCAAATCTAGAAATGTCGCAAATCTTATCATCCAATAATTCAGGATATTGAAAAACAGCAACTTCCCATGCAGACGCTAAATAACAAATATTGATACCCTTTTTTAAGGTTGGATCTCCTGAAACCAAACCATACATTCTAAAAAGGATATTCGACAATTTGAAACCACGATTAGATCTTGCCCAAGTCTTCGAATAACCTCTCGAGAATGAAACATCCGGATTTGCATCATTAAACGTTCTAACTAAAGAAGCTGTGCCAGGTACGTATTTAGATATAATGGTTGGCATTAGACCTAATTCATGTAGACGCCTTGCTAATGAATAGTTTTGAACAAGCGACACATCCGTTGGTTGCCTCATGATAATCCCTCAAAAGTTAAAATTTATGAAACCATAGAAAATAGAGATTGCTCTACGTTCGCATACCCTATCGCACCAAGATTCAAAAGTTTTGTAAAATCTAGATTTCTATTGAGAACAAACAATGGCAATAGAGGGTCATTAAAGTGCAATTTATTCGAAATAGGGAATCTATTTTGAATAGTGTTTATCGTTGAATCATTCAAAAACAAAAGCCCTTTGGCAAATAAAGGGTCAAACTCGGCACACATGCAAATATTCATCATTATCGATGACTGACACCTCGATATTGCTTCTAACCCATCAATGCTATGAGTTATTCTTTTGCCCAATGCAATTCGTGAGTTTATTTGATTAGCTATAGATTTTTCGGCATGTATATTGTTCAACCAATAATTGAAAAGACAAGTGTTCGTAATATCTTTTCTTGGCATCAATATCCAGCTTTTTAAACCTGCAACAAAATCCGCCCAGTCATCATCACTATGGCTAACCATGACTGAAACGTGGGAACTTTTCATATCAAATAAGTCACAACAGACATTTGGATGAAGATTCGCAAACTCATGCAGCGCAATCAAATATATCTGTTGAGAAAAGAACAATGATTTATAAAAGTCTGTTCTGTTAGCCATAGATTAATTATGTAGTTGTCATTTACTCTGTTCAACAAGTTTACACACGCCTGCTTGTGTAATCAATGCCATATAGAAATACTTGTTAAAAAAATAGGAATTGATCACACTAAAAAGTTAATAAAACTCATGAGCCGAGAACAGATTCACAACCTAACACTCTGATTTAGCATGTTTTTATAGAATGATGAAGCAGGCTGTTTACAGTTGGAAAACAATCGATAAATAGTTGTTTTTTTTCCAACTATCAATCAACGTTGCGTTGATAGCAATGAAGATAACGGCATACAGGATGATAAACTAGAAAAAATGAGCTTTCTCAAATATTAAATACTTAGCCAGAAGCATAAATACGCCTTAATACCCCTACCAACTAAATTTGCATCTGTAAATAGAAAATTTATATTTGAACGATATTTTTTTCATCTCAAATTTATTGAAGTAATACTGACATTAAGAATGGTATTTGACTTTTTCACCAAGAGGTACAGGTACGAATTGAAGCTAACACCAATACCCACAACCTATTGATAAAAATGGGGTTAACCCTCATTTTCACGCAAAGCATTTCCAACATGGAAATAAAGCAGCAAAAATCATAGAACATTCCAATATTGCAATAGAATACTTTAAGACACTCGAGATTAAGGTTAAAAGATCCTTCCCTACTCCCACATCTTCCATACACGATGTGCAACTTCGGTAATTTATTGAATCAGTTATGGATGCGTTCAGAAGCGATTTAATAGAAGGTGTACGGAATCGCTGAAAGCAGATTTGAGAAGGCAGTCCCGCCTAATAATCTCCAATTCAGAACGGCAATCTCAGCGGCGGCATTCAATCATGAGATAATGAAGATATGTTTAGTTGGAAAATGCAAGGCTTTTCCAACAGGTAGTTATCTAGGAAAAAACAACAAATCAGAACCTTCTATTTAGAAAGATACCTCCGGATCTATTGTTCGATGAGAACACCTCGATATTTGTTTCAGCGACGTAAATTGCATCTGAAACGAAGTTGACCTTTCATTTTCTGTGGCATTCTCATCCGACAGATTTGAAGGGGAAATGATGTAAATGTCCATTGAGTCAGAAAATGTTAAAAAAACGTTGGTTGAGATTTCGAGCCTTTATGACGAACTCGTAGATAGAGCGCAGCTACTTGTAGATGGTTACTGGAACGAGTGGAAAGAGCAGAATAAAAAGATTTTGACATCTGGATTGCAACCTAGCCAGGAAGGTTATCAGAGAACGGGAAGAATTGCGCCGAGGCTTAAGAAGCTCAAGAACACGCACCGAGTATATCTCGAATGGTGGGATTGGAAGCAAACACCTTACAGGAAATTCCAGAATCCACGTTCTGGAATACAAATTAAACCCAATGTCAGAACAGGCTTTACTTGGTCTGTCATGTCCAAACACGCTAACACATGGGAAAAAGTATTATTCGATAAATACGAACCATTATTTAAAAAAATTCGTAAGGCACTAGCAATGCTGGCCGATCAAATTACCAACCTAAACAAAATTATCCCAACACTTATGTGAGGAATAGAAAATGCCTAATATCCAAAAACGCAAGGAAGACGTAGTTGAATCAGTAAGAAGAAAAACAGGTGTTGCAGAAATGCAACTTAAATCAGAATCAATATACCTCTATATGCGCGGCCAATCAGGAGGCACGCTTAATAATGCCATGTATCGGTTAGGCGAACTATTCAAAATGACAAGTCGTTCAGCAAATAAAACCACTCACAACATGATTAAAGAGTGGTTTGAAAACGATATTATTTCTGCGGCTAAGCTGGAAACTGAGAGTCTGATGGCCTCACTCGAAGCTCTTCAAGAGCAAATAGTTCCAGGCATTAGTTTTATAGACATAAAAACCCCTGATATGACTATTCCTGTTAATATCATTCATAAAAGTCATTTAGAAATTCTCAATTTAGTTTCTCAAATCGATTTTATAATGGATGAAATTGAAACAATATCTCTCTCATGCCCGTGGGATGAAGAAATTGAGCATGCCTCACGCACACAAGCATTGTTAATCCTTAATAATATTTCTTCAAAAATATTTAAAGTAACAAAGCCGGGTAAACGAGACGGTGGACAATTCTCTCCTATTTTCTTCATTGAAGGATTAAACAAAGGCGTATTTACTTTGTACCCTGATTTAATTGAAAAGAACAACAATGTTGTACATATTAAAAAAGCGGAAATTGATAATGAAACACCTATTACTGAAATTAATGATAATGGTTTAACAGAGGAAGAGTGATGGCAACATTATCAATACGTGCATACAAATTTAAAATGATGTTGAGTTCGTTATTATCACGTATTGATAATTTGTGGGCTAACCAATCAATACGTCCACACAAAGATGAACAGAGATTAGATGCCGTTTTGCATTATCCACTAAAAGCGGCATCAATCCCTATTGTAGATATTGAATTATTACTTGAAAGACAAATTTCAAAAATTAGGCAAATTGAAAGGGACGTTGGTTTAATTCACCAAGGTTGCGAGTTTAATTTTGTTGATTTAGTAGAAAGTACAATTCGTTCTTACATCGGGTACTGTCACTTAATCCCCGCTTCCGAAATGGATCATCACCAGTACATCGGTGGATTACTAGAGCACTCTTTAGATGTCTCAATAAAGGCATTACAGAATGCAATGAGTTATATGTTGGACGAAATGGGATTAATTGATGAAGACCAAGCCAGACGACCACGATATGAATTTGCAGCGTGGGTGTGTGGCTTATTGCATGATTCAGGAAAAATTATTTCTAATGTTCAAGTAATCGGTTCAAATGGTGACATCTGGAGGCCTCTTAACGAATCAATATTTGATTGGGCAAAGCGTTGCGACATTACTGAGTACACTGTAGTTCATCAGAAAGAGCGACTGAATAGAGATCATGAAACTAATTCCGTCCACTTCCTTCCTCTGGTACTTAACGAATCTGCTAAAAATTACTTGCTAGGCTCGCATGATGACCTGTACTCAATGATTACACAGACGTTAGTACATTATCACTCATATAAAGGCTATCTGTTTAACGCTGTCAGAAAGGCGGACTCGGACTCGACGTATGAAGACTATGCGCGAGTGTGGCTTCACGACTCATCGCGCCAAAAATCCATCACAATGGGCGTAGTCAATGCAATGAGGTCATTGTACTTGAACTGGGTGGTAAACAAACCAGGCGCCGACTTATTTGTATTCAACGGGTTAGTTTTCATTGCAGCTGATAGACCGATAAATGAAGTCATCAAGAAGTGTATCGATTACGGCATTAAGCTCCCGACATCATCCAAGGCACTGATTTCGATTTTGCTCGATAAACGCATTCTTTCAATGGTTAGTGATAAAAGCACTTATGCCAGCTTGTATTTAGGCGAGTTTACTGAGGAAGATGTTAAACAGTTTACCGAATTTAAAAATGGACCATTAAGCAAAGTTTCACCCGTTTCAGTGATTATGGTCGAGTGGCCAAACTTTGTTATTGGTGATAATCCTATACCAAGTAACGTGCTTGGCGCCATTAGATATAACACTGCCAAATCATCTAACGTGTACCAGATTTATAACCGTGAAGGTCACAAACTCGTTATGCCTTCTGAATCGCAATCGAATACGGCTAATTCAGAACAGCTTCAGTCCGCGTCGCATGGCTTGGTCAAGGCATCTAGCGAAATTCCGTTAGAACAGCATCCGACGAATATCAATGATGAGTTACCACAAGCAAATGACAAGGCTAACTCAACTATCGCGGCGCAACCAGAATCGGTGCAACCAAAGCAAAAGGCTAAACCAAAGGCTAAACCAAAGGCCAAAGCGAGCCCAAAACCAGAGGGGCTAATTCCAGAAGTGGAGAAATCAAGTCCCAAACCTGACACTGCAACGCCCGATGCCGCAATATTGAGTCCCGGAACTGATACAACCACAGAGTCCTTAGTTCAGAACGAGACTTCTACTAGTGATATGGACTCCCGCCCTTCTGCTTTGAACCCTGAATACCCTTGGGTCATAAAGAATCGCATGTTAAAGCCTGTAGACGCTGCGCTTTTAGCCTTAATGCAATCGGCCAATCAACATTATTTATGGATGGAAGGGGAATCCGTTTGCGTCGACACTGATTTTCTAATTCAACACACCAATCAAAGCCTGCCCCAACTGCTAAACGCGCTTAATTACCTGAAACTAATCAAGAAAAACGATCAGAAAAAGGACGCTTCCGTTTTAATGAAGGATGGTAAAAAGGTGACTTACATATTACTCAGCGATGAGGTTGGAATTCATTTTTGCACTGTAGTTCCAACGGTAGAGATTGAAAATGGAAATCAATTTAACTCGGTGGAATTGAACAATGAAAAAGATGTTACGAGTGGCCAAGAAAAGCCCAATTCACAAATAGAGATAATCGAAGATAAAAGCACTAAGACTGATAAATCTCCTGAAGTGGTGAAAACAGACGAACCGACCGCGGCAGATGATTACGGAGACCCTCACAATGTTCGAAGGGCAGAAGATGAGTGGGACATGCCATATCCCGAATTACTCGCAGAACTTCAAAAGGGATGCCCTGAATTGACGACATCCCAGTTAACCAAATTTTGCCGGGCTCAAGGTGTTAAAGCAAATATTTCTAACGAAGGGGTAATTACCGCCAAAATGACGGAGGTTCAACTTGACGAATTGAAGTGCAAACTAAGGGAAAACAATGAATAACAGAAACAATATTACTTACATCGAAAGCCTGTTTAGACCACTTTATGAGTTGAATGCTGCGTATGTGTATGTCGGGGCCGGCGTGGTGACAGGTATCGTCAGTAAAGTAGGTGATTTCAGCACAAGTGCCATAGACATTCCAACGATTATATCTGGTGGGTTAATGGGTGTTGGTCTGTATAAATTGATCAGCGTTTACCCGAAAATGCGTCAACAACTTAAATTATTCATAAATAAATTAGAGTTTATTGATATTGAGTTGTTGCGCTACATCAACAAGTGGGATTTCAATTCCAAAGTTGAAAACTTCCAATATGAAGATAAACGAGAAATGTATATTGGTACCGGCTTTGAATGGGGCCCACAACACGCACAACGCGCATATCAAATTCTCGATATGTCGGTAGATTTACGGGAATTGGAGTTGCCGTTTGCTTTGAAGCCTTTGGTTTACAAATACCAGAAACACACTCGAAGCATGGGTGGCAAAACTTGGATACACGCCATAGGCGAAGATAAGCCCATAATCGTTAATGAAGAAACGTTCTTTGGCCATAGTTTTATATCCGGGGTAGTAGGTTCAGGCAAAACGACATTATTGAGAATGCTAGGCACTGGCTTTATGCACATGGGAAATTCAATCGTAGTGATTGATCCCAAAGACGATAAAAATCTAAAAGAAGGTTTGCGTGCCGAAGCAAAGAAATTAGGTATTGAACATAAATTTTATGAGTTCTGTCCTGCTCGACCAAGTGAATCTTGTGCAATTGACATTCTCAAAAACTTTGCAACACCTTCAGAAATTCCTACTCGTATTGCAAGCTTATTAAAGTCTGGTAGTGGCGCAACAGACTCATTCATCGAGTTCGGCTGGCAAACAATTTCACAAGTCACTGATGGAATGATTTATTGCACAGAAAGCCCAAAATTGACTGAGATCTATCGTTACATGAGAACGGGTAAATCAGAATTACTCGAAAAAGTATTAAGCAAATTTTATGAAAAAAAGTATGGGATGCACTGGAAAGCGGAAAAACTAGATCAGATGTTGGGAATGGGCGATTCACCACTGCAAGGGATGTTGAACTACTACAACCAAAAAATACCGAGTAAAGAAAAGGTTGCTGCTGTTGATGATGTTATTCAGTTTGTGACACACAACCATGAACATGCTCAAAAAATGCTTGCGAGTGTATTTCCCCTATTCAAAGTTTTATGCAGTAACCCTTTGGACAAGCTGTTATCCCCAAATCGAGAGGATGATATTGAAGTCATCGATATAAAACGAGTGATCATGGATGGGGGGATTATCTATTGTGCACTTAACTCGATGAACGACCCACGTACGGCAGGACATCTAGCCAAGTTACTTCTAGCTGATATTTCGTCATGTTTAGGCGACAGATATAACTATGGTTCTGGACAAGAACGTCGAATATCTATTCTGGTTGATGAAGTACATGCGGCTGTTGCCGGGAACGATAGTCTGATCAACAACCTGGCTCAAGGCCGGGCCGCGAAATGCCAATTTGTACTATCTACTCAAACTATCCCTGACCTTATCGATATGACTGACGAGGCAACGGCTAACCGTTACTTAGGGTTATGTAATAATTTTTTCAGCATGAAAGTCACCGATACGATAACGCAAGAGTATGTCGCTAAACAATTTAGTCAAACAAACATCAGTGATGTTGGGATTCAATACTCAATTCAATCTGCTACAGGGCAAGGTTTAACAGAATTCAGCGGCGGGTATAAGGAGAACATAACCAAAACCAGAGAGGATATGTTTCCGACATCGTTAATCGGTGACTTACCCAAGTTGCAATATGTAGCGCGACTATCAAATGGCCAAAAGCTGAAATGCAAACTGCAAATAATTAGAGGTTAGTAATGGATATCACTCGGATAACTCAAACGAATGAAGGGATCAGCGAGATTGTTAAACGGCTAGAAGATTTGGTTGGAGGTAATAAATACTTGATCAAACATGACACTCCCATCATCGACGTAATTTTGCTTAAAGCAATGTTAGCATGGGATCGAGCTGAAGATGATGGATATGAAGAACAATGCACCCAATTTGCAAAATCAGTGTTACATGATCTTTATAAAGTCGCCAATTACAAAGTGTCGGTGGATATTAGCAATGATGAATCTATGTATTGGGACTGTGTATCACAGACATTTAATGATTTCAAAACCTCTGTAAACAAAGCTAAAAAACCCAAGAAATGTGATTGTTTTTCTGACGGTACGAGCACTAAATCTTGCAACTGCTTAAAAGTTGAATTCATAGAAAAACAATCAAAAATTTCAAATGAAGCGATTTCATTCCTTTTAGCAAGACACGTATTCAATCGAAGGCATCTTAACCTTCTTGGTTTACCCCTACCTAATCAACAGACCGTTTATTCACTGAGCCAATCATTAACTTAGTGATTCATTGAGGTAAACACGATGTCAGAACTCATTAAAGACCATGGTGTAACAAAGCTACTCACACTCATGCTACTTATTTTTACTGTGAGTCTATTTATTATTTTAACGATGGTTCCAAGCAGCATTTTTCAGCGAGAAATGGAGGTTGAAGTAAAATCATTGTCTGCATTAATGACTGAATCCAGATGGTTAGAAGTCACATTGCAAGTAGAAAGGTCATACAGACAATCGTACATCGATAGTGGTCTGCAAAAAATGGTTGAGGATACTCTCTTGCCGAAGGGTAACTTCAAAATTAAGGAGTTAGTGGAGAAGTATAAGGGTGACTTTATTCTGCAGAGAGTAGTCAACAACATCCACATTATGAGCTACCAAATGGTATATCGGATGACGATGATGAAATACTGGATTTGGGTCATGGTGCCGCTTTTTTTTGCCTTAATCTATGACGGATATATGATCAGAAAAATCCGTATGTATGAGCCCAAGCAAATATCTATTAAGAGCTCACGTATATGGACACGTTCGATTGTGTACATCATCGTTTTCACATTTTGCTATATGTTAATCCCCAATATTCTAGGACAAAAAGCGCCTTGGTTTCCGGTGTTGATGCTGATTCTGACGGGCGTAGCGTTCAAGAATATTATCCAAAACTATATGAAAGTAGCATAGGAATTAGAAAATTATGCTTTCTCAAAATACCCAGCCAGAGCTAGTCAATCTGTTAAAACAACATTTAACCATCTATAAGCGCACTAATTATGGGAAGTTAATTCTTCTCGGCGGGGTGATTTTTATAGGAATTGTGAGCAATTTGATCAGCCTTATAGAGCATGAAGATGAACACATTGCTGTTGTTCAAATAAGCGGGGAAATAGGTAGCGATGAAGATACTGGTAACGGGAAAAAGATAACAGACCACATTTTAGCGGCCATGAAAAATGAAAAGGCCAAGGTTATCGTCATCGAGGCTAACAGCCCGGGGGGGGCGCCAACCGACTCACAGACAATTAATGAAGTAATCGTTAAATATAAACAATGGAAAGCACCGTTATCGCAAGACGTTAGGGCGACAATTCTCGAGTCGATAGAAAATCCTTCAGTGATGTTTGAAGAGATAAAGACCGGAAAGTTATTTGGTGACCTAGAAAGAAAGCCGATTATCGCTGTGATTACTAAACAATGTGCCTCAGCCTGCATTCAGGCTGTAATTAACGCCGATGTCATCATAGCACAGCGAGCATCGTTGGTTGGCTCCATTGGTGTGAGGATGGATGCACTTAACTGGTCTGAGTTAGCGGGAAAATTAGGCATAACAAACACCGTTATCACGAGTGGTGAGCTAAAAGACGCGCTTAACCCTTGGAAAGCCATCGATTCAAATCAACAACAGATCATCAAAGACAAAATTCTACAACCAATCTTTGAACAGTTTAAGAATGACGTACTGCTAGGACGCGGAGATAAGCTGAAAGTTGATACTGAAATTTTGTGGTCAGGTTTGGCATGGACAGGCAGCGACGCAGTTGCATTTGGTTTAGTCGATATAACCAGTAACCCCATTGAAACCCAAGCGGCCTTAGAGTCATTGTTTGGACGCAAATACCAAACCTACTCAAAGAGCACGTTCAACCTTGGGGCTTTCATATCAAATCCATTTTCGTCCCAGTTTTAAGCATTAATGAGCTAAAAAAACATCGAAAACCTTAAAATTTTTTTTGAACAACGAATATTGCATCTGAAACGAAGATGACTGCATTTAATAGAGAGTAAATTAGTTATGGATTTATTTAAACAAACCATTGAGGATTGATTCATGGAAAACACAATTGCGTTACCCAAGTTTGAAAAAGTAAGTGCTGGCGACAAGCAAAAGATGCTATTGGGCCTCATAATTGCCATTGCGCTTGTTATGCTTCTATCATTTGAATCTCAAGCTGGTTCTGGTGGTGCGGCCTTTACTTCTATTTGGACGGAAATTTCTGGTTGGGCTGATGGTGTCCCAGGGAAAATTATTACGCTATTAGCGTTTTTCGCTAGTCTTTTCAATGTTTTAAAACAGAACTATTATTTGGCTGTAGGCGCTTTTATCGGCGGTATGTTATTGAGTCAGTCCGTTGCAATCATCAACATCTTCCTGACAGCAACAATCTAGAATCGACACTATCAAGTTCACAAACTGATGCAAGGCCGTTAGATAATTCAATATCTAACGGCCTTTTTTGTTTCAGCGACGAATATTAACGCTGAATCAAACAACCTACCTCTTATTGAATGTCAAAATACATTTCAAATCCCCTACTAACACATGGGCCAACTTGATATGAGCACTTATCGAATTCCGTTTCGAGTAAACAAACCATTATTGGTTTTGTTCTTTACTCTTGATCAATTCATACCTATCGCGATTGCGCTCGCACTAGGTTACACATTCAGAGCCGTTTTTGAGGCATCCATCTTCGCGATCATGTATTTCAAAATCACGAGTTACTTTAGTGAAAATCACCCGAGAGGTTATGTAGAACACGTGCTTTGGTATTGGGGAGTCATGCCACTGAAACTAGGCTTCACCGTGCCTGATCCACTTAAAAGAGAGTTTATAAAATGAAATTAATGATGGGTAATGCAGAAGAAATCCGAAAGTCTATTGGCGACGCAATTTCGACAAGAAATGTTAGCTTGCTTAGTAACCTGATTTTGAGCATTGCGTTGCTAATTATTGCTATTAGGTTCGCCACCTTTGAGCCTGGGGCTGTGGTATTACCTAATGTACCGATCACCGAAGTTATAGAAGTTAAAGGGGATTGGGCCAATGCATCATTCAAAAAAGGACACGCAACGGCATTTGCGGAATTGATCGGAAATATCAGCAAGACAAACATCAATTTTGTGAAAGAGAGGTTCCTTGCCAGTTCGACACCTTATTTACGCGAACAATTCCAAGAAGAGATAGATCGTCAAGTATCGATTATTAACGCCAGAAAACTGAAGCAACGCTTTGTTATAGAAGACATTTATTTCGACGAATATCAAGATGTTGTTTGGATATGGGGTTCAAGAGAAATAACACTGCCAGGGCAAGCCCCGATGACTAAAACATGGACGTATGAATTCAGAATTGGGGTCGCAAGCGGTATGCCAAAAATTTCTTACTTCAAACAATATCCGGGCAAACCGAATACCCGTCAACGTACCGTACCATCTGAAGACACTATCCCAGAGCTGACCTCAGATATGCGAGAAGGGCTTATAGAATCAGGTTCACAAGTTAAGGAAGTTCCAAATGAAACAAATAAATAAGTGCTTAAATTTGTCTTTACTGTTCTGTGCAATGATTAGCCACACGGTTTTAGCTGTGCCAGAGAGTGACCCGGTAAATGAGTTTGTTCTTCCCGTCAACACATCTAATGAACGCTTACCTCCAGAACGCGTCGAAAATAAGAGTTCTAGCCCTGTATCATTCATTTTTGATTCTCTTAAATCGGCAGTACCAGATGAAAGTCCATCGTCACAGACAGGGGCCAAAACAGACTTATATGGACGTCCGATACAATCTGGCACAGAAGGAGGTTTTGCTTACCAATTGCAAGCGCAATACAAGCCAGTTCAAAACTACCATCTGAAACCAGGAGAAAATATTGCTGTGGCGGTTGCAGCAGGACTAATGAACCGCATTAAGACCAATTTTTCCATGGTAGCAATTCGCACTTCCGATGAAGAATCCATCATTGAGGCATCAAATGGTTATATTTATATTACAACCAATTCAATGGTTCCAGTGGGGATAATGGTGTATGAAGAAGGTTTGCCAGAAACCGCTATATCGTTGGTGCTACAGCCAGACAATAACCCGCCAGCCATGGTCAATGTGGATGTTGATTTAACCGCAGATCAGCAGAATCAAATCGCAGAAAGAGAGCGTGAAAGAGAGCGCCTAAAGAAGATTGATGAATTATCCAGTGTTAAGGAAGAACATCTAAACACAGCTTCTCACATCACAAGATTAAAGTCGGTGTTGTTGCCTATCGCTCAAAACGGCATTCCATCCGGGTTCACCGAGTCGACAGAAGTACCTTCAACATTAGTAAAACCATGTTCTGTGGCCATAAGGCAAAAGACAGCACAGCGTTATGCAGGCTCAAGAGAATATATCGATGTCGTTGTTATGTATAACCATACTTCTTACGCCTATCAAATCAAAGAAGAACAATGTCTAAGCCGAGATACGTTAGCCGTGGCGTTTATTGACCAATCGATATTACAGCCCGGAGAGTCAACTGAGGTGTATATCGTAAGAGACAAGCTTTACATAGAAAAAAATGAGAAAAACAACCGTCGTAGGCAGATAAGTGCTGAAGAACTTGGTTTAACGGGAGGAGAATAATGTCCAAGATAATTGTTAAAGAGTTTTGGCAAGACCCCAAAAAGCGACAAATAGTGATATGGGCAGTGGTTCTTTGCGCACTGTATTTTTTAGTGCCTTTGTTTTTCAGCCAAACCAAAAAGCCAGTTGTGAACAATGAAAAAGACAACGGCACCGAGCTATTCTCTGTTGCAGAAGTTTCTCAAATGGAAGAGAAAAAAACAAAGGAGATGTTCGATCAATTAGCCGCTGACTCTCAAAACCGTGAATTGGCGGCATTCGCGCAGGAAAATAGACTAAAAGATCGTGAAAAAAAGATAGAACTGGAGCTGTTCAAGTTCCGAAATGAAATTAACCAGCAAAAAACATTAATTGATCAACTTAAAAACGAATTGGCCAGCAACAAGAATGTGCAATCTGCTGGTACACAAGCTGGTGGAGATGGGACCATAATCCGTCATGATCAAAAAGGGAATGTATCCCAAATAGTTGAGCGGCCTCAAACACAAATAATAACGAGACAGCCAATTATCAAAGGTAATATTTTACGTACAGTCACCCAAGGAAAAGTGCGCTCTGTAAAGGAAACAGGTCATATCGAAGAGCAAGATGTCAAGTTAGTCACCGTCACAGAAAACTCGCAGACAGTTAACAACAATGCCCAAAGTGCAGCAGTGGTAGATAAAGGTAGTAAAAAAGAAGCGGAAGAGATTTCTTCTTGGTTGTCTGCGGGTTCAATACTCACAGGTACGTTGCTTAATGGTGTTGATGCCCCGACATCGGGAGGTCAACAAAGCAAAATGCCTATGCCAATCTTAATCAGAGTTAAGCATGACGCTCTCATGCCCAACAACTACACGCTTGATATTCGAGAATGTTTCGTCATTGGGACCGCGGTTGGCGATCTTGCGACGGCTAGAGCTTTCATACGCGCAGAAACATTGTCTTGTATCACTGAGGACAGCAAAGCTATTGAGGTACCGTTGACCGCTTATGCTGTAGGTAGAGACGGTAAGAACGGAATAGATGGCAAGTTAGTGACCAAATCTGGCGGGTTAATGGGTAATGCAATGGCTGCAGGATTCTTATCAGGGTTATCTAAAGCCGCGGCGCCGCAATCGATCAATGTGCTGAATACCAATCCTGGGGATGAATCTATCTTCCAAAAAACCGACTGGGCAAGCATGGGCCAATCAGCGGCACTAAATGGTGCCAGCACTTCATTTGATATGATAGCAAAATATTATTTAGAACTGGTTGATGCTTCATGGCCCGTTGTTGAAGTGTTGGGTGGTCGTGAGGTGGATTTTATCGTTCAACGTGGTATTGCACTTAAAATTGGGAAATAGCATGAATAACACAGATCCAGAATCGACCACTGAACGCCGTAAAGTAACAGAAAAACAATCAGACTTTTACAGTGTTGCTCTTTTCGTCATGTTGATTGGCGGTATTTTCATTATTTTGAATATCGTCGATTACAAAATCAAACCACTGCATGATGAAATCGCTCAGTTAAGAAGTGAAATAGCGCAACAGCCCACGATAAAGGTCATCAACACAAGAGATCTTGCGGGGCATTTTTCGATGTCAGGATACGACACTGTAACGCAGCTAGAGTATATGGATATTCTCAAAATTTTACTTGAGAAAAGTAATATCGTGGCAGTCAACGAAGATGCTCTTCTATTTAAAAGCCAAAGTAATAATATGAAAATTAATGATATAGCCGATCTCAGGGCGCATCTTCAGCAATTGAATATCCAAAACCCTAGAATTGTTAACGAAGAACAGTACAAACAGCGCGAACAACAACAGCGCGAACTTTTGGAACGCTTAACGGGACAATAATCAGAAGATAAGGCCGAGATGAACACCGGCCTTTTTATTACACAGCTAAGTCATCGTTTAATGTAAGTGCCAACTGGAGCAAAACCAACTTGTCGACTTGCAACTGGATAGGAGAACGATTTAGTACGTAGAGATTATTACATCTAGATAAGTATTCCTTTATTTTATGTTTAAGCTCTTTTTGTGTCCGCGTGGCCCCAACAAAGCGTCTGAAAGCGGATAAATTAACAAAGTAAATCTGCAACACTTTTTGGTACGAATTGGTCGATATTAGACTCGGATCTTCTACCACTGTTACATCCATTTCTTCGCCTTTATTCATTACCACCTCTCTATCTGAATAATAATCGAGTCTTTACGATGGAAGGAGATTTTCTCACACACAAAAGCCCCAAAAATTTGGTTCAGCGACGAAAATCGTTCCTGAATCAAAAAACCGTGAAGTTTTCATGAGTGATAATGCCCCAACTTAATTAACGAGGGGCTGAAATGAAAATATCAAACGTTAAGATACTGGCAACCGTGATAAGCATGGCCATAACCGCACCATCATTTGCGACCAATGTAGCCAAAGATGAGGTAAAAGCAAAATTCGAAAACCTGCTGCCGTTTAAAGTCAGCAAAGTAACAGACTCCCCTCTTGCTGATTTTTACCAAATTGAGTCAGAAAAAGGGATTTTCTATGCTTCTAACGATGGCAAATACATTTTCTCGGGCTCACTTCACAAATTTTCAGATGGATTAATGAATTTGACGGCGATTAGGCAGCGAGAACTTGCTAACGAGCAAATGGCGGTACTCCAAGGTGATCTAATCTTATTCCCTGCTAAAAGTGAAAAATATCGTGTGACAGTCTTTACCGATCCAACATGCGGCTATTGTCGCAAGTTCCATTCAGAAATACAGCAATACAATGAACTGGGCATCACCATCGCTTATGCGGCGTTCCCTCGAGGTGGTGTCAAATCAGAAATGGCCACTCTCCTAAGAAATGTCTGGTGCTCAGAAAACCAAGCAGAAGCATTGACGAAATCCAAAAATGACATCCAGGTTGTGGCCAAAGCCTGCACTGATCCTGTAGATAAGATGTATCACTTAGGGGAGTCTTTAGGCATCAGTGGCACCCCTTCCATCATTTTACCCAATGGTGAAATGCTGCCCGGATACCAACCTCCCCAACAATTACTTCAAACATTGGAGAATGCAGGATGAGATGGATCACTGGAATAGCTTTAGCTTTGACAATCAATAGCCCGATAACAATGGCATTAGATCTCGAAGAAGCTGCCAAGATGAAAGACTCTCAAACCTCGGTAGAGACAAGTTTTTCTGACGAAGTAAAAAAAATGATGAGCGAATTGGGCGATGTTGAAGTTGTGCGAATGATGCCAATTAAAAACGTAATGCTTATACAGCTCAAAGGTAAGCCCCCAATGTTTATCTCTTCCAATGGTCGATTCCTTATTGATGGGGAAATTAAAGACTTATGGAACATGACCCCCATAAAAACGGCTAAACAAGCAGATGATACGTGGCTACTTAAGTTAGATTCATTTGCTAACGGCACACTTATGAATCAAATGGCGGTCATCCCATTTGGTAACCCAAACATAGCAAAACAAGCCAGAGTGTTCGTTAGTCCGACATCAAAAGAATCCCAAGAATTTTTAAGCAACCTCGACCCGTTTAAAGTCAATCTTGATTTAATCATCATGCCGCACGACAAAGCCTCTATCAATTCAGCGATGAAAGCTTGGTGTGGATACTCAACAACGGACAGTATTCAAGTGCTCACTACCGGGAGTGTTGAGGGTGTTGGACAACGAGAATGTTCAGAAGAAGACTTGAAAAAAGTCATGACCCCAATGCTCATGGCCATGTACTTGGACATCAATAAAGTACCCTATTTCGTCCGTACAGATGGGCGTCGTTACGCTGGTATTCCAGAAAAACAACAGGAATGGCTAGAAAACAAACCAAAAGAACCCGCTGTAACGGAAAAACAACCACCCACAGTTACCAGCAATTCTACAACACAGCCTACACCCAATGCTGAGGAAATCTTTCAATGAGAAATTTAGCCATCATAGTTCCATTCGCGTTAAGCATTCTAAGCTCTGGCTGTTCATTACAGGTTGGAGAAGATGAATTTTCATGTCCTAACGACTCAAAAGGCGCGGCTTGTTCATCTGCTCGACAAATACATGACCTAACCAATGACAGGTCAAACCTTGAGGGGCTCAATGTCTCTATGGGTAAAATTCAAAAACCAGTAGAAGAAAAAGAAGTTGAAGCAAACGCAGCTATGACAGATGGAAATGATGACTTCCTTTCTGACAATCCTGTTAAACCAAATATAAATGCTGAAACCAATCAAACTGATTCATTAGATAAAGGTCGTGCAACAAACGAAGTCTATGAGCCTTTATCGCATCTTCGCCATGACACAATGCCAGAAGCCGAATTAATCCCTGAGCCCCTTAATAGAACGTTCGGCGCGGTTACTGGCGTCCAAGATGAACATGGACAACTCATGGTACAAAGACAATCCCCGATGGCATTAGCACCAGAGCCATTAGCCGTTATACAACAACCTAAAACAATGCGGATATTGGTTGCTGCATGGACAGACTCAGACGGTGATCTTCACATGCCGGGCTTCGTTTATGTCGAAGTTGCACCAAAGAAATGGTTGGTAGGTGAGCAAGCCAATGACCGCCCAGGCCGCATAGTCCCACTACAAATCCAGCAGGTTACCCAAGAAGAAGAACGACGCCAGGCCCACACAAAACAGGGCTCAAGTAGTTTAGGCGTAACAGAAAAACAAGGAATTAAATGATGAGTGTTTTTTCTAGTTACTTCAATAAAATCCGCCAACTTTCAAATTATGACAAAATTGACGAAATGTTTGGTTTTATAGGTTATGAAACCGATTATTTCATAATGGAAGGCGGCGGAATGGCCGTGGTCTTTTGCTGCCAGCCTACTCCGGGTTGCAATGAAGAGCTAAAAAACACTTGGGATGCCATTTATAAAAAGGACTTCCCGACAGACACTACTATTCAAACTCAATTGGTTGCTTTGCCGGACATAGGGTATTTCATTAGCCAATATGAACTAACACGCGGCAATCGAATGATGGGCAATGACAATGAACTGACCACATCGATGGCGGAGTCATTGGCTCAAGATTTGGAAAACAAAGTATTCAAAGACATGCACAACGGTGGGCGCCTTAGAGATTTTGAGTTTTGGGTGACGATTAGAGTGCCTACATCTGAATTACTCGCAAACGATCGTGAAGAAAAACGCTTTAGAGCTTTGATCCTTGACTTAGAAGAAAGCTTAAAGGGTGTTGGTTTTGGACCTAGAAAGTTACAACCGTCAGACTTGTTATGGCGTCTACAAGCATTATTCAATTCATCCAAAAATGCGCTTTGGCGAAATATCAATGCGAAGCCTAATGCAAGCCAGTCAATGTCAGAGCAGATTATCGAAAACGGCAACATCATTCACTTCACGCCTAATGGGATCGTGACCGGTAAGCCAAAGGATGTGAATAGTGAGGGGAAAATAATCTTTGAAGAAGATAACCAAACTCACATAAAAATTATGTCTTTAACCTCTTTGCCAGATGAAATTTACTACGGGCAAATGTTTGATTTAGTGGGTGACTGGCAGACAGGCTCCGTTTCTCACGGTGATCCATTTATGATATCTACCCTCATTCATTATCCAGAACAAGGCAAAGCCAAGAGTGATATAGGAACGGGACGAAAATGGTTACTTGGACAAGCCAAAGGCAAAATCCTTGAATGGTTCCATGGCCTTGCTGATCAGAAAAGAGATTACGACCAGCTTTGGACAGAAATAGACCAACGCGCGGCTAAGGTTGTTAACTCAGGTACTCATGTCATCGTATTTTCGGGCTCTGAAGAGAGAAGCGAACGCTCCGTTGCAAAAATGAAGCGCTACTTTGATGGCAAACGAATAACGTTTACGAAAGAATCGGTGCTGACAGGGCCACTGTTTCTGCAAAACATACCTTGCATGATGGACAAGGGATACGCCAACTTTAGACGCCATTCAATTTATTCATCGGAAGCATTAGTATTCCTAACTCCCCACATGAGTAATTGGAAGGGCAACACAAACCTCCCTATTGTTCCGTTAGCCACCCGAAATGGGCAGATCTTCTTTTGGGATTTATTTAAAACCGACGGTGGGTACAATTTCTTACTGAGTGCGGCAACGGGTTCTGGCAAATCAGTGTTGGTGAACTACATCGTAAACTGCTATCTCAATTCTGGAGTCAAAACAGGCGGGTCATTGCGCCGGTTACCGCATCAAAAGGGATATGAGATAGAGGAATTTGATGACGGTGCTCAGGTGTTCATTCTTGATAGCGGTCGCTCATATCAGAACCTCGCGGAAATGTTCGTTGATAGCCAATTTATATCTTTTGATAGCAATTTCAAATTCTCTCTTAATCCGTTTCCCTCAATACACGAATGGACAGGTGATGACGGGCAAGGCCCAATGATCTTAACCATGTTTAAGGCAATGGCTGCACCGAAGCTTGGCGTGTCTGAAGTACAACGTGCCGAGATGATGACAATGCTCACGGATATGTGGAATGAGCTAGGTCAAAAATCCACTGTGACTATTTTTGTTGAGCGCTGTTTGCAGCATCCAGAGGATTACATGCGGCAAATAGGTAAACAGTTAAAGATTTTCGCTGAAGGTGGCGTGTATGGACATCTGTTTTCAGACCAACGCCCCGCTATTAACTTTGACGGTCGGCTGGTGGTTGTTGAGCTAGAAGAATTACAGAGCGATTTGCATCTGCAGCTCGTTGTAATCTTGGGGATCATTAATCAAATCCAACACAAAATATTCCAAGGCGGTACTGCTCGCAAGAGTCTCTTCTTGCTCGAGGAAGCTTGGCAATGGATGGCCGGCGATAAGGACGGCGACAAAGGAGCTCTTATTGAATTCGTTGGGGAATTCTTACAGGCAGCATTCCGTAAGTTCCGTAAAGTAAGGGCATCTGGTGGGGTCATTACACAGAACCTTTTGGACGCAACAAATAATGCTGTTGGACAAGCAATTTTGGCGAACACGGATTGGAAATTGTTCCTGGGTCAAGATCCATCATCCGTAGACAAAATCAAGAATACTAAGTCATTCACAGCGACGGACGCACAGTTCAACCAAATGAAATCAGTCCATACAAAGAAAGGCGCTTATTCAGAAATCATGATCTTTCACAAGCAGATGAGTGAGATTTGTCGTTTAGAACTCGAACCTGAAACCTTAATGATTTTCTCTACCGACGCCGACGACCGCGAGTTAATGAAGAAATACCGGGCACAGGGCAATGGCGTAAAAGAAGCCGCTAGATTATCGGTTATTGAGAAAATGAGAGTTGTCTAAATGAGAAATACATGAATGCGTTTATATCAGCTGGGTTTGAGATAGGTGTGATCCGAAGTTGCATATATCGTCGTTGTATCACTATTAATTGATCGAGAGTTGCATATGTAGGGGCTGATTCTGAGATTTTTGATCATAAGTTGTATGTAATAGTTGCGGCTGCGATGAGCTAATTGATCAGTAATTGCATATAGCCTAGCAATGGAACAGAGAAACTGATCAGGAGTTGCATATAGCCTAGCAATGGAACAGAGAAACTGATCAGGAGTTGCATATAGCCTAGCAATGGAGCAGAGAAACTGATCAGGAGTTGCATATAGCCTAGCAATGGAGCAGAGAAACTGATCAGGAGTTGCATATAGCCTAGCAATGGAACAGAGAAACTGATCAGAAGTTGCATATATTCCCCCAAATACTCCCAAAATTGATCGGAAGTTGCATATATGGGTATAGCTCCTAAAATTTTTGATCAGGAGTAGTATATAAATTTTGGGTTTGATCAGGAGTAGTATTAATTTAGAAGGACGCGATAAAGAAATGACAACAAAAAGATGAGGATATTTTTGCCGTAAGCTAATTAAGTTTTAGCAAATTCATTGATTTACCCAATTATTGTTCAGAAGTTGTATATCACAAGATTGGTGAATAGAAAGGCTGAACTATGCATTTACTCCCCATTTATTGATCATGAGTAGTATATTTTTGATTGAAAGTAGCATATCTTGATCAGAAGTTGCATAAACTGATCGTGAGTAGCATAACAGCAGGACATGACATGAAAGGCCAAGAAAGCGAGGTACTTTATTTTCCCAGTGAAACGTTAGAAAAAGAAGCTGGTGACTCATATGTGAGTTCACGTACTTATGGTTCCTTTTTCATTCCGAGTAAACAAATACCTAAATTGTTAAAAGAAGATTTGTTGAACCATCAAGACCGGACAATCGAAGAGTTACTATTTGGCGAGCGAGCACTAGTTGAACAAACCTTCAAATACCCATACTGGAAAAACAACCCGGAAATCAATTATGACGAGATGCGGGTAAGCTTGTATGGCTCTATCGCATTGACTGATGACCGAAATGTTCTTGATGGGATTATTGCCACCGGGTCGCAATTGTTATCTCCTTCGACTCAATGCGAAATATCACTACGAGATGTTTGTGGCTTCCTGAATATGGATATCGACACACTCAACTCAAGTACTGAGTTCGACCGGCCATTGCTTAACCGGGGCGTATATTTTCATATTAAAGTACCTGATTTACTTAGACATCTTGGATTGAGCACCACAACTAAGAACCGTGTGACAATCCGTAATCGATTGTTGCGTATTTCAAAGATGATGTTTGTGTTGAAATACTTTAACAATGGGACTGAGCTACCTGGGACTAAGCAGAGGAATATCATCTACAGCGATGAACTCCATTTCCTCTTGGACAGCAACTCGTTAAAGAACAAGAATAACATTAGTCCAGATACGTATACCGATATCATCGTCTGTATCAATGACCAATACTTATCAGAGTTGACTAATGATGGTTTTCTGTCTCGTAAACGCCTGATGGACGTATATCCAGACTTCAACAAAATCTACGGTTTATCAGATTTTTTAAAGTTCATTGACTCTCACAAACGTTCCTTCATCAACAAGAAGCGACTAACTTGGTTGATCGATAGCTATTACGATTCAAAACCTCAACCAAGCCTTTCATCGATGAATATTTACCATGTGAAATATAAGTTGTTTGAGGAAGTTAAGAGGCAAAATCAGCAAATTCTTGAGCACTTTGGCTTTACATTATGCAGAGAGAATGTAGTAGATCTCACAAACAGATATAATAATATTGATTACCGATTAGTACAGGAAAGTCCAGATAAATGAGTGAAATAAAACCAGTTTTAATTGATAATCTCAACTCTTGGAGCCAGAAGAACACCAAAGACTTCGTTCTCATGGGCCTGCAGCGCAAATGTATAGGTTTATTGGTGGCGCCTCCAGATACTGGCAAAAGTTACTTCTCTATCAGCTTAGGATATGAGTTGGCGACCACTCTACCTATCATCGGCTTAACTGAACAATCAATATCTCAGAACGTGGTTTATTGGCCATTGGAAGATGGAGTTGCCATCGCTTCAGACCGGATTCAAAAGAGTCTTGACACCTTCTCGGCCGATAATCAAAAGCTGATCGGCGCCCACTTTTTCCTTTATGAAGGTGATACTCCAATTTGTTCATCAAAGCGGTTGATTAACACCCCTGAATATAAGCTTGTAAATGAAGAAAAAAATCGCTTAATTGAAAAGCTTATTCAGGTAAAAGCTGATCTGTTAATCATTGATACTCTTCGTGAGTCTATCGGTTCGGCTGATGAAGTTGAAGATGATTACCAGGTAAAAATGGTATTAGAGGAAATCGCCCATAAAGCCAATTGTGCGATCCTAGCTATCCATCATCCAACTAAGTCAGTTTCCAGAGGTAGTGAAGATGTCAGTACAGTGTCACCATCTGGTTTCTCACTACTTGGTTCCAAAAGTAAGCTTCACCTATACCTGAAAAAAACACATAAAAAGGATATTACGAATCTTGAGTTGATTTTTTCAAAAGCTAATTATATTGACATGGAACTCAGGGCAGTACGTTCTTTGTATTGGGCTGCAAACTCTATGCTTCATGCAAACAATCTAGATCTTGAAAATTGTAAAGCAGTTAAAGCAGTTAAAGCAAAAATTGCTCCCTCAACGTTGGGCACTGTTAAAGTTTCTAATGAACCTAAATCAATTGAAATACCAGCATCTTCTACTGGTGTTGCTAGGCGAATCACGCCAGAATTGGACAAATTAAGATCTAAAGCCTTGACGATCTCTAAGTAGGATCGGTTTGATCCAAATTAGCATATTAATCCCCCTGTTTGATCGCAATAAGCATATGGAATTCCAAATTTTGATCGTAATATGCATATGGTTGATCAAGAATAGCATATAGTTGATCAGGATATGCATAAAATAGGGGTGTTTTGATCGGAATAAGCATATTTTTCCCCTGTCTCTATGATCTTAATGATCTCTAATGATAATTAATGATAACAGTTCAAACTCATAGTTTGCCCTGGGCCAGCGACAAAGAGATCATCCCTAATAGGGATGCTCTCTTTGTCGCCGGCATGAGTCAAGTATTTAAACTTTCTAGTAATTTCACTTTTTATTAAAAAATAACAGCGGTCAGGCAAAAAATGCAATTTTGTATATAACACTACTGGTAAACACTTCAACATTCTTAGCCAGTATAATCAGTCAGCTCAAGCAGCACTTCAGCTGCGGCGCCATCAGTGAAGCCTAGGGGAGAGTCAGTGCCATGCTGACCCCCACCTATCAGGCCATCAAGCATCAGGTGCAGTCAGCATTCCATATCCATGCAGATGAAACTCGTCATCAACGCGGCGGCTAGCGCAGTTGGATGTGGATGGCGCTGAGCAAGATAGGCGTCTGCTTCATGAATGCCTATGGTCGTGAACAAGATGCAGCAAAACACATGCTGGGACGGGCCCCGGAAGGCGTGTGATTACCGACCAGTACGCAGGTTACAAATTCATTGTCTCAAGCCGGCGCCAGCTGTGCTGTTCGCATGTGGCACGCAATGTGGTTGCCATTGGCGATAGTGTTGAGCGAGTCAATCTGCCCATCGGTGCACGGCTGCTATTGCTGGCGGAGACCGTATTCAGGACCGGCACAGATGGGAAAATAAGACACAATACCTGCGCAGCCGTCAAAGCTGGCTGAAACACAGCTGGAGCAAGGCGTGTTATTGTGTTCCAAACGCTATCGAGGACGCTGTCAGTACCTGCTCAATGATGACGCTATGTTGTGTTCATGACGGATGATGATATCGCCTTGACCGACAATGAGGCGGAACGAGCCCTGCGCGGTTACGTGCTGTGGAGCAAGGGGAGCGATGGCGTCTGGTCTCATCGTGGAGAGCAATTTCGGCAACGGTTCCTGTCATTGGTTGAGACTGCCAAACAGCTGGGGCACTGTCCTCAGGTGTGGCTACGCGCCGTAGTACGTGCCTGCATAGAGAAAACGGATTACCCCATTCCGGCAGAATTAGCCGTGTCAACGCCTTGCTGGTGAACAGTTACCAATGGCCAAGGTTAAATTTGATACTCAGTATTAAAGTCTCTTACAATGACGGGTGACTTGCTCACCCCTTTATTACATTCCCATAAGTTCGTCAATTGAACGATGAGGTTTCTTAACACCATAATCATTACCAGTTAAACCATTGTGCTTTCAGCTATTATTTCTAATGCGCGACAGTATTTTCTGTTGGACACATGCCAAGAAGATACGCATAGTGCCAGGCGTCGTAAATGATACGGGCATCTAAGATCACGTCGAATTCTCGATTAAATACTTCGTAAACCACTGCAGAACTAATCTCATTGATTTGCAATTGACGGCTATATCCCCGGACCAAAAAGGCCTTATCTAGTTCAGCCAACGTCTGTCTACTGAAAGTCATTTTCATTTTTCTGAGAATTGACTTTGCAAGCAATGACATTCGAATCTCATATCGAATGTGTTTTTCGATGTTATGTACCGTCGTGGTGTCTAAGAAATATGGCACTAGAAATCTATCCATAGTATTAACTCGAAGATTAACAAAACCCCAATGATTTCGTAAGCAAATCCAGTAAAACATGGGGCTTAAATCGAGCAACGAAGGTGAAAATGAATAAATGAGGATAAAAAGAGATTACAGAACGATATGAGCATACTCGTTAGTATTGGTTCTTGGGTTATTCCTATGTTTAAGCTGGTGCAGGACCTGATTTTTCTTAAATGTTTCCAAGTATTGCCATTGTACGTTCTCATTAACGCAAAAAGGAGCACCGGCATTAATTTCAAGCGTACCAATCCATAATCAAAACAGATAGTTGTGGTTCTATGTATCTGATTTTTCAGAATTAAGCATCGATGGCATTGTCTTCACATGATTGAAGGAATTCAACAGTAATTGGCAGTTGAGTGTAAGAATCGGTGACTGTCCCGTCTGGAGCTACGTCGACAAAAATAACATGGATAATACCAGAAGGTTTTTTAATATGTATTGCTACTGACGAACCCTGATAGCGAGAGTTCAAAGTGTCAATGACATCTCGCGCGGAAATTGGAATAGAATCTTTTCCAAATGATTTTATTTTGTACATAACAATCTTCCTAGAAACTACCACTATCTGGATCAAAATGATGAAGTGGGTCAAATTTATCTTCATGGAAAAGACTTTGTTCTCCATAAAATTGGTTAGAACTTTGCGGTAATTTCTTTGGTGCTGGTTTATCAGATTTACACGCTTTGACGATAGACTTAATTATCAAAATAATGATTAATAATAACGCAAATTTCACGGATGATGTCATGATACCAATGGCGATACACCCAATAAATAATAAAAAACCTTTCATTTTAGACACCTGTTGATTTACCTAAGAACAATAACAGTATCTCATAGTCAATGAATCTCACAACTAACCCTTCAAATCACACCCAATTTTGCGAGTGTTGTTACAGAATATTGGCGAATCTTGGGGCTTAAAAGGCGGCGGCACTCTGCTTCGTGAAACTGATAGAGCAGATGATAACTTAAATCCGCGTAGCCATAATTAAGGCTATCGAGGTATTCATGTAAAGCATCGTTGTCACAAGCGTTTTTTAAATCGGTCGTAGAACAACCAAAGGTTACCGCTAATCGTTTTAGCTCGTTGTAAGAACAATGTGAAACAAAGTCATCTAAGTTGCCTAAAAACTCGGTGAAATCAAACCCAATACCAGACTCTTCAAGATACGGAACTTTAGAACCTGACCACACTGCTTCGATAGCCTTGTCCACGATTGATCTGTGCATGGTGGTCAATATTTTACCCTGCCCTAACAGTTTTCGTAGTCGAGTCGAGTCACATGATAACTCAGTGCCAGGACTTACATATTTTGCATGGTGTACAAGTTGAGATTCTGACGAACCAAGAAAATGTACGCGAATTGGCTGTGTGAGTTTCAAAAAGGAAATAATGTCGCTAGCTGAAAGCGCTTCAGCGTTCGATGGCAAACCAATCACTATTTGATGATGGTATTGAACTGGAATGACCGATAGGGCGAAGTCATGGCACTCTGTCAGCGTTTGGGGGCCATTTTGAAGAGGTATCATAATAGATGCGCCCTTAGCTAACAGCGGCTTAATCTGCTCAATGTATTTCAGCAATAATGACAGTGACTGGGCTTGTTCACCCACGATATCAGGACCCACAAAGATAACCGAAGCCGCATAAATGCATCCATCGATTATTTCTGCGTAATGCTTAAATACACGTTGAAAATCCAGTGTGTTACTTAGCTCATGCTTGATATTATGTTTAAAAACCCTGAACGCACCAGAATCAAGTAGCAGTTGCCCGTTGCGATTAGCATACTCAATCAACAATTCTCGCCCAAATGCAGAGGTATCGAGCATATTGACGCAGATAGGCACATTGGCTTTGATAAGGCCTATAAGATCTGATTTTGAAGATGCACCTGACCGGTACAGATATGAAAGGTTATCATCGTTGATAAGCTTGAACTGTTTCCTATCTGTTTCAATTTTCTGCAACTGCCCTTGCCAATCGTCACTGGCTGGTATTCGCTGAGGCGTTCGAGTTTGGGGCGTAGTGTCAAATAAAGGGTATTGCATGGGCTCGTCACAATTGATTAATTGGACTTTTAGATTATGCGTATCCTCAAAACGGGCTACCGAGTAGTGAACTCTTGCCGCTTGAGGATCTGTGAGAAAGTAAATTATCACAGAAGATTATTGATGAACGGGTAAAAATTTATTGTTATAGAAAAATATTGGAAATGCTCGGCGGGAATACCATTGTCATTAGTCCTATCTCGGTTACTCGTTAAATTGAATAATTTTTTTGCATATACTCGCCTGAACAACATCGAATAAGCGTAAATCTGCCAATGTTGTTCTAAATAATCCATCAATGACATTAGCATTCAGCAAACTAAGATCTTCACGGATAACAGCCAGTGTGTAGCCGTCTTTCTGAATACCGACTATCACGCATTGGGTCAGCTCTGGCCGAATGAACGATATGCGAGCTCTTTCTGGCAAAGGCAAATCCAATTGTTTTTCTATGACAACAGAAACGAAAGGTTCAGATGTAACCGTTTTGATAATAGACAATGCGGTCGAAAGAGATTTGCTTCCGGTGAGCAGCATTTTCTTTGGTTTACCCGCTGTATGTTGGCAAACATAAAACAGACCGTTCCGGCTTAGTAAATCCAAGGTCCAAGTAATAAGGTAGTCTGTTATTTTGGCGCTAAAATGTTGGGTGAATTTCATCTTTAACTACCTTATGCGGCCACATCAATAATGATTTCATCGGTATTTACAATGGTTTCTGGTTCGGTTTCTAAATCGCTTATCAATGATTTCAATTCAATCATGCGTTGTTTGCACTCGATCAGTTGATCTAGTTCTTCAAAAGTAGCGTTAATCGCACTTTCGGCTACTTCTAGTGATGCTTGGTTGTTAGTGACATTCGCTGCAAAACGATCAATATGGCTATCAACTTGAGTTATGAAACTATTTATAGTAACCAACACTTGCTTACCAAGTGATGTAGGTTTGCTTACGTCAAGATTAAAACGATAGTTAGCAGATCCAGTGGCAGAAAGTGTCATGGTGCGACCAACGGTTGTAACGGCGACCTTGAATCCTGCGAACTCGCCTAAATTCACTTTAGAGTCACGATAAAATCCATTATTGATCGAATCTGCAAGCGGTCTAATCATTGTGTTAATTTCAGTCGTAGCCTCTTTGAACGTGTACAAGCAAACATCATGAGCGTTGCGATAGATGAATGATTCTGGTGTTTGTGCCACATGACACCCGCTACATTTATCGAACTGCAAGGCGGTTAGCAATTCTTGGTTACGCGCAAGGTTTGATTGAATGCGTTCAATGTTTAATCTTGCGTCTCGCTGGTTACGGATAAAGGCGTATCTTTGTGCTTCTAAGCGTTGAATGGTCTTTGTGAGAGTGACCATTTCAAGAACAAGCGGTGATCCGCTAGTCTCTGCCTTTAGCTCTGCGAACGTTAATTCAGCAGATGATAAATCAACTGATTCATTACTAACGATAGTTGATGATGAATTAAAGTTGGATATAAATTGCTGTTTGTTTTCAAGAGTTTGGAAAAGAAAGCAGTCAAGGCTATTTCTGGTCGCTATGTAGGTTACATCCAGTGTAAATGTATCGGGATTTGCAAGGTAAAGCTTGTTTCCTTGGCGAATTCCGCGGCCCAAACGCTGAGTTAGGTCTGCGGGGCGATATGGAGCATCGAGGATCGTTATACCGACTAAGCGTTGGTTTACATTTGCGCCGCAACCAAGAGTATTCGTAGACGCAATAATTACTCGAATGATCCCAGCATTTAATTTTGCGTACAGTTCCGCTTTTTGTAGCGGGGATTTGTAGGATTGTGCGTAGGCGATCTCGTTGACCTTCACGCCAGCACTAATCAGACCGTCACGAATATCATCATACACGCAATGACGACCATCTTTGTTAGGAACACCGATATCAAGGAACAATATTTGGGTACCGCTAACATCAGTTGTTGCATGATATTTTTCTGCAGTAATAGCAATAGCGGTTTTTATTTTGTGACCGCTTTCGCTTGTAGAGACTGATTTATCTAGCAAGCGCATATCGATTGAACTTTTCTTGGCATCAGACATAACTAAAAGCATGTTGTCATTATCAATAGGACTAGAGGCAAAATTTTTGGCCCGTTTAACCAATGATTTTGAAAAATCTTCTTGTGTCTGTGTCGCGTCAACGATGATCTGACGCGCTCGCCCTCCTGTTAATGGGGGAATTGAGCTATAAACCTGACCTTTAAAGGACAGTTTAGGCAAGAATTGCGCTAATTCTCTTTCATTAACAGAATCAGCGATAGTAGACCACAGGGCTTGCAATTGAGGCAGGTTATTGAATGTGCGCAAGCGGGTGACAGACTTGAAATCGCCGCTTGGCGATACTTCGAAGTCACTACTGACAGTGGCATAAATAGAGACAAAATCATCAATTGATTCTATGCCTTGTTCTGCTAGTCCTTCCTCGTTGAGATAACGTAAAAACGTGTAAGACTCGAGTAGTGTATTAGAGATCGGCGTACCAGTAGAAAAGATAACGCCAAGACCATTTTCATTGTCACGTTTCAACGATTGTATTTTCAAATACCAGTCGAACGCTCTTTTCGAACCCACAGGATTACCGCAGCCCCTTACATTCGTTAATCTAGTGGATTCATACGCTAGATTTTTGATGTAATGCGCTTCATCCAGAATCAGCAAGTCTACACCTAGGTCACTCATTGATAAGCCTTTCTTGCGGTTATCATTGGCGAGTTCTTCTAATCGCGCTTTTAATTTAGCCTTTTTATTCTCAATGTTTTTAACTGAAAATCGAGCGCCGTTCTCTTTGTTTAGTGAAAATAGTGCTTCTTCTAGCTTGCTGATTTCAGATTCAATTACCATTTGTTCGATGTCTTTATCGACAGGGATAGCAGCAAAAGAACTCTCGGGGCAGATGATGATCTTACTTCCTGTTTTTAAGCGTAACAATGTGGCATTGCGACAAGACGGGCTTAAATCTTCTGGGTCTAAAACCGTGATTTGGTCTTGTGGATAAAGTTGTAAGTATCCCGCTGCAAACTGGCTCGTTAAGTGGTTAGGAACCACTAAAATAGCGCGTTGTTTTAGTCCTAATCTAATGCACTCATGAACGATAGCGCTAATTGTAAAGGTTTTGCCAGCCCCAACCTCGTGAGCGATCAAAAGACGTCCTTCGGTGATAGCACGATAAACGGCATTTAGTTGGTGTTGGCGTAATGTGATAGCCCTATTTGAATCGGGCAGAGTAATGGTGTTACCCGCCGCCGATAATGGCGCATAACGGTTAAATTTTTCGTTGTAAATAGTTGAAAGTTTTTCTTGAATATCATGGCGAGATAATAAGAAGCTATCCCACTCCCCGATAATTTTTTCGCTATTAATCTCATTCTCAAGCGAGGCTTGTTTATCGACAACTCGACGTCCGTTTTCATCTTTAAACGTTATCTGAGTAGGCTTGCCGTTCATAAGGCAAGGAAACAAACGACTAAAGCGAAATGCCGAATTAGAGCCTAAGCGGGTTTCCAGTTGATACGGTATTCCCAATAATTCTACATTCCAGGAACTAGCGGCATAGGCCATGGCTATTTTGGTATGGCTATGGTCTCTTCCATTACATAGAAGCAAAACGAATTCTTGATAGACACTCGCAGGTACCCAATTAGCACCTAGATTGACTTTGATATTTTCAAATGGCACATCAAGCGGAATGACGGTATCTAAGGCTGACTCATAACGGGCTTTAGTATCTGCGTCATAGGGTAACAATGGAATTTGCCTTAACTTGGTTTTTACATCACCGGATAAGTACACATTTTTAGTCACCCACGCTTGAGCATCCCAAAATATTAACTCGCCGTTTGCACGATTAATAAACTCGTTTGCGGTAATACCAAGCAGATTGGCACAATACTGAATATCGAGTTTACCAAATACGTTAGTTGATGCGAGCAACGCATCTTCAATTGAGTCTGCATGAGTAGGCTTCATCCAAGGTGTAAGCACTCTCTGGTTAAAAATTTCGGCTTTTTTTGCAGAAGGACTAATAGCGCTCACCCCTAGCTTTTTAGCGGCTGATTTGGTCAAGCCAGCGTTATAGCTCACTTCTAGAGATAAGAGGTTATAGTTAGTAGGGTCAAGTTTTGCTACTCGTTGATTAGCAGCATCGTGAATAAATCCAAAGGTTTTTACAAATGCATCGTAACGCTGATTAAGTTCGCTTCTTAGGCTATCTAATTCGCTATTAGGGTGATCTGCTTGTTCGGCATCAAGCAGGCTCATTAGTGTGTGTCTTATGCCGCAAAGAGCCGTTAAACGTGCCTTTGCTGTACCTGTGAAATCGGTTATTTGCCAAGTATCATTAGTAAGTTTGTAGATCTCATTGTCTGACCCAATCGCAAATGAGCCCTCTCTTGTTCCGTGAATTTCATTCATTGATGCAGTAACAGATTTAATCGCTTCTTGGGTTGTAAAGAGGGTTTGACCGTTAAAGGTTAGATTGCTAAATAGGTCTGCTACAGCTTGAATGGTTACAGTTTCAAAATCGCTATCACCGATGCAATGCACGTTATTACCCTGAAAATCATTAAGTACCTGCATTTCACCTTTGATTTTCTCAGGGTTTTCTATGAAATATTGATTGATTTGATAATCTTTACCGTTGGCATCTTGCACGTTCACAGCATTTAGCCACGCTGCATTTGTTGACTCGGCCCCTTGTTCAAAAATCAATACGTCAACGGTAGCGTTAGCCCCTGTCGCGACTTCAAACACTTGTTTTGGTAGACGGACAGCAGCTTTCAGGGATGCATATTTTCCGACCAACTCACGGCTTTTAGATTGTTTGGAATCCATGAAAGCGCGAGAAACGATAGCGACCATCCAACCTTTTTTAGCGAGTAAAGAAACTGATTTAGCTAGAAAGTAGTTATGTAGTGACAAGCCGCTTAAGTCTTTGTTGTTACGATCGAATATTGGCGCTTGTCCAAATGGTGGGTTATGAAAAATTAGCGACATAGGTTTATTGAAGTTAGCAGCCTCAAAACCAGTATTTTGAATTCGTGCCGTTGGATAAAGTTTTTCTAAGATGTTGGCCGATATATCGTCTTGCTCAACTAGATTTACATCCATTGAACGGTAAAGGGATTCCGGCATAGTGCGGATTAAACCGCCTACCCCTGCTGAGGTATCTAGAAAAGTCCCAGCTCGAAGTCCTGCGGTTTGCAAACCTTTATAAATAGCAATAGAAAGAAAGTCAGGCGTGTAAAATGATGAAAGTGTTGAAGCTTGAGCCGCGGTCCATTCTTTCGCTGATAGTAAGCCTTTTAGTTGCTGGTGGCGTTTTGTCCATTTTGCATCATTAGGATCGAAAACCTTAGCGCAACCACCCCACCCCACATATTTTGCCATGGAGAGCTGTTCTGCATGGGTAGCTTCGGCGTTTGCCTCTTTTAATGCCTTGAGGGTCTTAATGGCCGCAACGTTTAAGTTATAGCGTGTGACCTCACTAATTTTTGAGACCTGGAAGTGATGAAAAAAATCATTGGCCTGTACCTGAACCCGCAAAGATAGCTTTTTGTTCTGTTGAGTTTGCTTGATAAAGCTGTGTAATGCGTCCTCGTCACCGAAGAAGAACCCAGTTTGCCCGCCTACATACTCAATTGTGCTTACCGCTTCCATCAATCTTACCCTTTTGTTATCGCTTCTAGTCCCTATGAAAACATGACAATAGAAAGCCGCAACAGAGAGGTTTAAGTATGTATTAACGAACAAAATTCAAAAATGTTCGGCAACATTGAATACAATGTCATTATTTTTCAGTAAATTAATTAAATGCAAAAACAATTTTCGTTGTTCGATTTTGTCGAACAACTTTCGTTGAGAATTAGGATTGCTTATCTTATAATCAGAACACATTCAGAATTAGTGCGGGTAAGTGCAATGAACCAACAGATATCAACTGACGAACAATCACAATCTATCCGTGAACAAGTCTTCAAAATTTGCTATCAGCTTCATTCTCAAAGTATTAAGCCCAAGATCCGTACAGTTCTTGATCTGCTTCCAAGTGTCAGCAGCACGTCGACAATTCACAAATATCATAAAGAGTGGCAAGAAGAGCTAAGGGCCAGCAAGGACAAGCTATTTGAGTCATTTGGTTTTAGTACTCAATTTCAAGATGCTTTTTTGACAGAAATTAACCGCTTTCATTCGGAGGCCAAAAATGAGTATGCCGAGAAAATTACTGAATTGACGGAAGGTAGAGACGCTGCAATAGGTAACTTAGAAGCCATTGAGCATGAAAGAAACGTGCAGAAAACTCTCGCTGATAAAAGAGAATCCGAAATTAAAGAGTTGCAAGCTGAAATCCATAATCTGACTCGAGATTTTAAAAATCAGTTAGTACAACAGGAAAATAGTAAGCAGTCCGCAATCGAGAAACTACAGCACCAGCTCCAAGAACAAGAGTATCGACTGAACAATGAAAAGGTGTTGGTGGTTGAACAACTACAACAACAAATATCAGTGTTGGACAGTAACAATAAAGAGCTTCAGGGGGTATGCGAAAATCAACGTACTGAACTGGCTAAGGCGCAATTGAAAAATGAAAGCAATGCTGAATTGGTAAGTGATATTAAAGAAAGGATCAAGGAAATTGAGGAACAGGCCAAGGAACGGGTAGCGAAGCTTGAAAGTGATCTTGCCGCGTTAAGCAAGGATTTCCAAAGAGAAGCTCAGAACTTAGCTGTGGCCAATGAAAAAATTGCTGCCAAAGAAGAAATGTTTGCTGTCACTGTAAAACAATATGAAGCATTGAGTAAAAATGAAGAAAATATGAGATCCATGCTTGTTGAGGCAAATAAGACAAATAAAGATCTCTTAATACAGCTGGAGCGCAGCGAAACAGACGAACAAATTGCTCAAAATGAAGTCAGAAGATTAAGCGAGACATTGGGTGAAATGAAAAATATTATAAAAAATAAAGATCTAATGATTGCAAAGTTAGAAAAGTCTCTGCAAAAAACTCAAGACTAGCTATTCTAATGCCCTATAAGCGCAATAAATAGGAAGCATGTATGAGCATGGATGATATCTTTAAAATGCCCACAATACTGAAAATGGGAGGTTTTTGCTAATTCAGTCTCGGATGCGGTTCCAATTCGAGACTATGCGATTTTAGCCAAAGATATGGGGGGCTGTCTTATGGCAGATTCTTAGCTGTAGCAGCTTGCACACATAATCCCTAGGGCGAGATTACATCCGCCAAACCAGGCTCACATTAGCAGATAAAAAGCAGACCCGCCGACTCAAAACAAGGTCTGTTGAGGGTTATTTTCTGCAACGCGCGAGGCAATCTCTAAATTCATTTGGCGTTCTGATACTGACAGCAACATGATTGCGTCAGGTATTGATATATCCAACGTTGCTCGTAAGCTATTTAAGGCTTGAGCTCTTCGGGCATCATCGTGGACACGCCCAATCGAGCCTTTAGCGAGTGTTACAACACCGGATTCAAGTAAATGTTTTAGCATAACTGTGGGGCATTTTGCATTTAGATGCCCATTTTCCACTAGATTGATATAGAAATCTTCAACAAACATCATCGCTTTTGCGTCTGCGGTCACTACATTGAATGAAGCCGACTCGGTATAGCGAATTACTCTCTGTGATTCTCCGTGTTTCTTAAACATTCTGGTAAGGGATTTGAATTTTCCATCAAGCCCTTCGTCGTCTAAACCCTCTGGTTGATTACTTTCTACGAATGTCATTAACGGAAAATAGCGGTACTCTGGGGTGAGTGCTTGCCCAGTGTAAGTTGTTTCGGGGATGGAATGCCGTACACCGTCATTAACGACTTCATGCCAGATTTTCAGGGCCATGCCGGGTTCTGGCTCCCCTCCTTCTCTACTCCAGTGATATTGAATGGCTAATAGTTCACGATAATCAATCAAATCAATAATATGATTCCCATTAAGTTCGTATGCGTCAGCTTGAATCGAAAGCACGTATCGCAGGAGATTCATGCGATACGTGAGGTTATATTGGTTCAGCCCTACTTTGATATAACCATCTTTAGACATCTTACGGCCAAGGGTGCTGCGATGGTTATAATCGAATAATGTATTTAGCATATAAGTGCGGAGTTCGTTGAGAGGCTTCATAAATCCGTAGGTCTTTGGATCGATATTTATCTGATTTTCAAGTGAAGCGTCTCGTTTTGTTTGGCAGCAGAGAAAGCAGCCATGTCTCGCACCGCATTTTTTAGCCGCAGCGTTGATCGACTTGCCTGCAAATAAATCACACACACCGCCGTTTCCGGCAGAATAGTGTTTTTTCAACTGTTCGAAATGGTCAGAGTAACTTTCTATATCGCCATCATCGATAATAGAGAACAACTGCCACACATCGTTGAGAGTCCAATTTTTTATTGGCGCCATTGTCCAGCCAAGTTCGCTCATTACTGGTGCGAACTCAGTTTCTTGCCGTTTTGCTAAGTTCGCAGCCCTCTTTAAACTTTCATCATCACGCGAACCTGATATTGAGCAAATTTTTTCAGTTTGATGTTTTTTTACTAAATCGTTTAGGAATGTTTTCAGGGGCATTATTTTCCATGAGTACGCGCAATCTCGCGACTTTGAGGAAGTTTCGGGGGTTCTCAGTAGTTTTCCTCGGCCAATGTACTCAACAAGTGGTTGAGAGCTAAGGGCTGGTTTGAGTACCTGGCATTCGATAGGGAGATCATTTTCGATGGCATAAGCTGATATATCGTCATGCAAAGTAAGCATGTAGTCATGTAGTACGATGTTTTCAATAGTCGTATCAGTAGTAACAACATAAAGAGGACCAACATCAGCATTCATCGCCCTAGCGCGTTTAAGCCCCTCAATTACACATACTGAGGTCGCAATACTGTCTTTGCCTGAAAGCCCTAACACTACACGCCAACCTTCGAGGAATAGCTTTTGGACTCGAGCGACTGTTATCTCGTACTTGCCATGATCATGGCTTGATAGAAATTGATATTCGATGGTGGTGTTCATAAAACTCGATGCGCTTAGTGATTGATTAATCGATCATCGCCCACTTCTACAAAGGCGCAACCAGCTGAAATGTTCGCAAAAGGTTCAGTAGTGTAAAATTTCGGAATTTTTTAAAAATGAAAGCAAGAGAGCAAGTGTGAAGAGTTGTTTCTGTTGACATTTATGTGGTTAGCCATGTTGTGTACAGGTTGTAAACAAAAAATGTGAATACCCTTTTGGAATTCACATTAAAGAAAAGAGCATCAATCTGCTTGGCGTTAGCACAATCGGTTAACTAGAAATGTTTATCTAAAACACGAGGTGTATTTTGAAAGGTGTTTAAGAACACAACCAGATCCAATTCTTATCAAATCCAGTAATATTAATCTCTGAAAGGCCAATGACGTTCAAGAAAGCGATCAACTGGGTCATAAATCCATCGCTTCCAATTCCATGTGAGCGTTGCAGATATAAAACCAGCGATAAAGGTATTTATTGTCGCTAGATAGATTATTAATCCAAGGATAACGAGCATAGCTATTAAGGCTATGAGTACAATGAAATCAGATTTGTTGGCTAGTTTTGAGGTGTCAATTTTCATTTTTGTCTCCCAACGTGGTAATTATTTAGAGCTAGTATCCAGTGTTGGTTTACGTTTTTTAAGCTGAGTTAAAATCACGGATTTTGCAGGATAGTTCGTAAAGGCTTTGTCAAAGGCTGCTCTTGCAGCTTGTTTTGCTGGTTCATTGCCGCTTTCATTAAGCTCTGCATAGCCAGAGTAGCCGAACTCTTTAGCGGCTTGTTCAGCCGCCTTGTGAGCGATTGTTGTTTGAGAGTTGGGGATCATTGTTCAACCTCATAACCGTAGACAGCCCAAACTTGAGGATCTATCTTCATTGGTTGCACAGTCGCGGAAGCTACATCAACGAATGCGCCATGATGTGACACCTTGGCGTATCGAACTAATTGCCAAATTAATTGCGTTGCTTGTGCTGAAACGGCTCGGTTTACACCAAAGTCCTGCTTTTTTAATGCCATTTCGGTTGAGCATGAAGGGGTATCTTCGCTTGAGTCATCGACCTGTTCTAAGGCTGACGAATATAGATCATAAACATTCGGAAGTCTGATTCCGTTGCTGTTAATCATTTTATAAGCGTGACCAAGAATGATTTGTCCATCGTTTTTGCCGTTTCCTACGTCTAGCCACAACAAATCAGATTTTGTATTAGATTTTTTGAATATGTTACCTAGTTCGACTCTAAATTTAGCTCTATCTACTGCGGTAATCACTATATCCGTGCTAACGAAGTGTTTAAGACTGGGATCTAAATATTGGGGAATAGACTTCCAGTTTGTACCGCCAAAATTGTTAAAGCGATTAATAAGAACATCAGCTTTGTTGAAACCCACATCACCGAGATAGAAGCACTGACGCCCCACATTAAAGATGGACACATCATCACCATCTACAAGCGTTAAGTTAATGTAGATTTCTTGATTTGATATCTGCCGAAATAGCGCATCCATCTGAAATAACTCAGTAGCAATTTGAGAACCTGACCCCCCTGCCCCAATTAACAAGATATTGATTGGTCGATTGAGCATGTTTTGAGGTATAAAGAAGTCCATTGGTTTGTGCCTTTTCTTGTGTAGATAAGTGCACAATATGCCAAGTCTAATAATCAGCAACTACACTTTATGGACAACTCTATTTCAGTCCAGTTGGTTGATGCCATTCTCCAACATTCGGAAGGGGTTAGTTGAAGTTTGCTGGTAAAGGTTAGCCAATATCCAATTTGTAAAATGATATTAACTGGCACACGTTTTTCAGAAATGATCATGATTTCTGTCTCCATAAAATTCGTGTTGTATTTTTTGATCAACTCAAAGAGTAATTGCTTGAATTTGGGATTGTTGAGTAGAGGGGATTTGAGCTTTATTACGTAGTCATTATCATTTTTTATGCAGGTCGTAAGCAATTCTCCGAATGCCTGAATCGCACTTCTAAGGTTTTTAGCAGAACCACTAAAATGAGGGGTGATAGTTGAATCCTTAATTCCAAAAGTGAGCTTGGAATTTTCCGTAAAACTCTTTAATTGCCAATTGTGGTTATTCATCGTGTATATGCCCAATAAAAAGGCAGTAAAAAAAACAACCATGAATGTAGTAAGCATTACGTTTTGGAAAACGAAGACCTCATCATAAACAAAAACTAGCCTGATCAATATCGCCAGTAGGCTCAAAGAAAATGACACTAATTTGATGCGGTCAATAATGTTGGGCATACGAGCCACCCTAAGCAGATATTTTCTTGAAATGTAAAAATTAAATATATAAATCAAAATAATAAGTGGGAAAATGCTTAACCTGGAGTCTGCGTCAAAAATCAACGCAGCAATACAGCAGATGGTCAATGCGATAGACGCTTTTTTAAGATTGGACGGCATGACTTACCTCTTAATCAGCGCCCCACAAACAGCTTTGTAGGGAGCTTCATTAATAAAATTCAATTATGCTGCTATCATGTTCCGATATTCAGATTCAGTAATTATTTTAACGCCTTTATCCTTTGCAGCATTCAGTTTTGTTTGTCCTACATTTTGCCCGATAACCAGATAATTTGTGGTTTTACCAACGGTAGATTGCACGTTCGCCCCGAGTTTTTCTGCATTAGCGCTCATATCATCTCGATTGCTTTCCATTTTGCCTGTGAATACAAGGTTTAAACCAATTAGAGGCAACGCTGAATCTTTCGAAGCTTCAGAGGTAGAAGGAATAATGGAATCAGTCACGTTAAGCACATTTGATAGGAATGCTAACAGACTGGCATTTTGCTGTATTCCGTTGCAGATGGATACCGATGTGGCTTCACCAAAGCCCTCTATGGCTTTTAATTGCTGGCTGTTTAGTTCACTGATATTAGCCAAGCGCACATGCTTTAAAATACGCTTGCTGGAGCCTCTACCGCAGGCGTGAATACCAATTGAGGCAAGTACAAGATAATCGAGGACAGGCGTTGCTTTAATTCGATTAATCTCTGCGATCAGGTTAGCCGCTTGCCCTGCCCCAAAGCCACAGGTTAATAGGCATTGCTCGGTCATTGAGTAAACGGAGCCAATCGTGTTAAATCCTCCTTCAACAATTTTACGTACTGATTGTCGACCGAATTGAACTGCTTGCATTAACTGAAAGTGATATTCAATCGAGCTGACTTGGCGTTCAGTGCAGTTATCATTCGTGCATACTATGAAGTCATTTTTCCACGCAACAGGAGTTTTGCAGCAAGGGCATTCTGTTGGTATCTCAGCTACAACACTTGAGATCACAGATTTGGCAGATGGGATGATTTCACCAGATCTTACCACCTCTAGCAAAGCACCCTTCCCTATTCCGTTAGCTTGAACATATCCGGCGTGATGGCCAGAGAGCTTGCTGATTGTCGCTCCACTAATCCAAGTTGGTACAATCTGGATAACAGGGGTGATTTTGTTTCGCCCAACCTGCCATTCGATACCAATTACCTCTACTTCTGCGGTTTCACTAACTGACTTTCGCGCGATTTGCCACAAATGATGATGATTGTTGTGACCTAATTTTTGCTTAACGGCTTCGTTTGTAACTTCGATAACGGTGCCATCGGTTAAATAAGGTGAAACATTTCGCGCTTGGTCACAATATGAGTCTAAATTATTAATAAGTTCGCTGGCTGTTACAGATGGGCATTCGATGGAGTCAAAGAACACTAAATGTATAGCGCCGTCTTTTAACGCATTTAAACCAATATCGCTTAAAGTGTTACTGTTAGCGAGTCCTGCGACAAAGTTTCGTGGGTGAGCAAACCCCTTAGCTTTGAGTACCGTTTCAAAATAGTCTTGCACCACAACCACCTCACCGATGTTGTTTTTATTGCTATCACCGACTAACTTCAAACCGTTACGATACAAGTGAGTTATGCTGTTACCTTCAAACCCGTCCCCCCGCGAATAAATATCTTCATCGGCGCTAATATAAGATGCCGCTAGACCGTCTAGCTTAGGGCTGACTCGATAGAGAAGTTCATCAGTGATCCCAAGTGCATCAGCCGCGTTCTTGCAGCGTTCGACGAAAGACTGGATATCATGTAGTTCATACGCTTTTTGAGTCGAAAGCATTGGTTTGGTATGTTTGTAGCGGCCATTGCTACTAACTGCATTGAATGCTTCAGGTTGCACTTTGGTGATCAGTGGATGTTCAGGCAAACGAGCTTTTAAGGCTGGCATATAGATGAAATCAAATGCCGCATCGGAGATCACTGGCGTACCTGCTCTATATTGGTCATTAAAATAGAACATCAATTGAGAAAGCTGATCGTTAGAGAGTGATGCTGTTGGAGTTGAAATTAGATTTTTCATATTGAGATACCTTTGATTTTCAGAGATACCCAAATATTCTCACCTTCTCAATATCGCGCCACCCCAATGGACTGAGGGTACATTAGTAGAATTTCTGTTTTTAATATCATAGATATAGAATTTCACGGATGAGCAAGAAGGTTGGAAATGGATAGACTAGACGTGGTGAAACAATACGTTTTAGCTAATGTAGATGACATTGCGGATACGCTAGCGCATTTAAAATATCAACGAACCGGCTGCGAACTTAAATTTATACGGCTTTTAATCAACATTGACCTACGCGAGTACAGCATACTTAGCCTAGAGGATAGTGATATTGGCTATCACAGCACAGAATTTGGGGAAATGCTCACTAAGTGCAGCTGCACTAACTTATCGTACATCCCTGACTTTCAATTGATAAATTTTGTACCTGGATGGGAAGACACAGCCGCATTAAGTTTTTTAACTCGGATACAAGAAAGATAATTCATAATTGATGTCACTCCTTAACTATTGGATAGCTTTCACAGAACCGCATTAGGTCATCGATTGTTAATTTCTTATTGAAGTGTGCTTTTCGCCAGTGAACGTAAGGTAGTGTATTGGGGAAGAACGTATTAACACCTCCCCCAAGCCAAGTATAAAGTTGCTGAACATTATTGAATCTAGCCGAGCTATTAAACCCCAATTCTGGGTGTAATCGAATCCCTTTAAACTCATAGCGTAACGCTAGTGGAATTGTTTCGATTAAGTCCCGCAATGGTGTTGCAATGGTGGGCTTGTAAGGTGGCGTCTTACCGAGTTTAAATGCTTCAAATGCTTTCGGATTTCTCATTAAAAATGACACTAAGTTATTCATAATGGCCTCTTATTGTTTAGGGCATTTCGCAATTGATTAAACCAGCATAGCGTTTGTGTGTGTGAAGGAGCTTTAACCCAATCAAAGATGAGCATGTTGGCATATGCAGGATGCACACGCTCACGCCTTGCCAGTAATGCCAGATGGAATAGTGCTTCGGTCAAAAGATAGTCGGGTGAACCCTCAAGCCATTTGTCTGCAATAGTCATGTACTCTTTCTCAAGTAATACATATTTAAATGCAAGGTTAGCGACCGTGAGTTGCGAAAGGTTTTGGGCAGTATCAACAACTTCTTGTGAGCACATGATTAACGTCCTCTCAAGATTTGCCCGACAGTGGAGTTGATTGGCATAAGTTCAGAAGTAAGTATTCGTTGACCAGACTTTTCCTTTTGACGATAGAATTCTTCAATGTTGACAGGCTTGCGCGTTAATTGATTGTGGTTAGGGTGGGTAAATTTAGAACCAAAAAATTCTTTCTCCACCACATCAATAATGTTGCCTGACATTTGTTGAGGAATTTTCATCGTTCCAAGACACACGCTTCCATTCTGATAAATGTTCATCAATGGCGCGTGGTAGAGTTTTGTGTTGGTATTAGGTCGTTTATTAGAAGCAAGTGCAAAAACGGATAGAGAAGCGATACCATTGCCAATAGCGGGTTTGTAGACGTACAGCAATGGTGGAAGTGTCACTAGAACACTCGACTTTGTTAAAAAGAGGGTCTGCTCTTTTCTTGGCGTATACCAAGCTAGTATTTTTGAGTTTTGAGCAATAATGTGTGGCTCAATGTAGTCGGCAAAAGCATTCAGGCTATTCGATTCATTGCGACTTTGCATATCCGTTACCGCTTCTGCTAAGTCATCAATTGAAATCACATCCCCCAACAACAGTTTGCCATTATTAATTTTGTGGCGAGTAATACAGGTTCGTGAACCAGTATTATTTCCGTGGATCACAATTGCCAACTGACTGCGGATTTCTTTTTCATCACCGAGGTTTGCTTGTATGAATTGCTCTACAAGAGAAGTTGGTGTAGTCATTTCAATATTCATAGTGCCATGCCAAATGTAACTAAAGAGATAGAACTAGGTTAAGGCAAGCACTTAATCGCGCAACTCAATGACCGCCATGATTAAGCTCTTGAGGCAAGTCGTAATGGCGTAGTTATTAAAGTATTGAATAATGTCATGATCAAAGTTCATGTTTAATACGGCCAGTTCACCCATTGCGTAGAAGCGTTCCATTGCGTTTTCTATTGACCAAATTTCTGCTGGATGGTTGTATGAATAGAAAAATTGACTTGATGTATCAACGTCAGACGCTTCTTCAAACGGGTATATGGTAGGCTTGATATTTTGTTCAAAATAGGAAAACACATTGTTTAATGGTGTCAATTCAGGGTATTTCTTTGACAATGATTTACTTTGTTCCTGCAATGTTGATAGTTTGACTCCTGAATGCCCATTGATTTCATCAACAAACCTGTTCATATATTCACAATCTAAAATGGAGTCAACGCCATAATCGTTCAGATAGTCGATCATTTCTCCGTCATTTATTTTTAGATCGATACACATCTGTTCTGTGTCGATTTCATCACTGCTGTTAAAACCTTTAGCATTGAAATAGTCCATAATGCTTTTAATCGTGCATTCATCCCATATTTCTTCGAGTAACCAATTATTGTCAGATTCGTGTAGGTAGGCTGTAGGACATTCAAATTGATGAGGCATGATTTTTTCCACAAGTCCCACTAGGCAACATTTTAAGTGCGGATCAAACGCATACTTTTGAACGTCGAATTGACTATTTACTGCGTCCCTGAAAGTGACTTTTACCGCAAAATCGAATTGATAATGTGTTCCTACAGCTTCGGGGTCGCTTAAAGATAACGATAAATCCATAACTTTTTCATAGAAACCAAGTATACCATCGTAACTCTCCAGCAAGTTTCGCTGTAAATCTGGATTATCTTGAAGCGAGTCTATGACCAGTAGGCGTATGTTGTTTTTATGGAGATTGATTATTTCAGATACTTGAGTCGTAAAATTATTCCAATAGTCTTTGGCCAGCAAATTTGATATTGCTTCAATTTGCTTAATATTATCTTGCTCATTCACAGCAAGCATTACTTGCTCTTGGCTCAGATAGCCCATTTTCAGACCATGCGAAAGAATGGATACGATGTTATTAATATTGCGGTCAAATACGCTATAGCGATGGTTAAGGGTAATGAGTGTATCATGGGGAAGGGTGGGTACAGTTGTCCCGTTCATGGCAGAATACCAAACCTTCGACATGCTAGATAATGTTGGTGGGTTAAGACTCATTGTGTTGACCTTGTACGCTTAATCGGCTGATACGAACAAAGTACAACTGACTCAAAATCGCGCTACTGAAAAAAAGCGCCTCGAAAGGCGCTAAAAGTGTTGGGGGGGTTATCCAAGAGGGGGAATATCTCGGGATTTGACCAGTTGAGGTGAGCTAGGAATAGTATTCAATCTTTGCAAGAGTAGAACAGGTTTCGACTGTTTAACCTCTTTGCATATTGACGCTGCCCATTGAGTTAGCATTTCATCCATATCACTAGCCTTTAGTTTTGACAGGGATAAGTTGAAATTCGTATAAAAGTTCTGTTCCATCTTCATTTAACTGACCGTCCTCTAAATAGAGGCGGGTGTGGCGGATCATTGGGAACTGTTGAGTTAATATTCGCTGTACTTCATCTAAGTCAGCGTGAGGGGCTGGATCAGTAATCGTTGCAGCACCGATTTTAAATTTTCTTGTCAATGTGTTCATTTTCAACATGCTATTACTCCCTATAGAGATTCTTCATCATCTTCAAACTCTAAATCGACCCAATTCCCGTCATCGTCAGGCTGCGCGTTTGTAGTTGTATCATCAGTAGCTTCTCGTTGTGGTTGAGATTTGATGTTGTTGCTTTTCTCTGCCAAGTTAAACAACTCGTTGGTTAGCATCATATCAATGTCTGCTAGACTCCCCATCATCACAATTGGAGTGCGAAGTAAGTCGGCTAGTTCGCCTGTTGCAGCCGCATTAATCTGAGAAGTTAGGATCACTCTAGCTTTGTTATCAGCCGTAAACTGGATTGAGAAGTTGATGCGCTCTGCACCACCGATTGTTTTTAATTGATTGAGTTGGTTAAGCATAGTGACCTCAAAAATTGATTTGGTTTGGATAAATTAATCATGCCGTATGTCGGCAAACGGGCAACTCTCACGCCCGTTTGCCAATGACCTCACTTACTTGATCAACGCAATATATTCATCAGGCGCAAATCTAGACCAATCAAATTGGGCTGCGAGAATTGCCTCAACAAATTTGGCTTTACCTGCATTAGAAGCTGTGTTGAAGCTCCCTTCTTTTTTGCTATCCATTGCCTTATCAACGCCAGCTTTGATACATAACGCTGAAAGTGAGCCTATTGTGTATTCAGATAAGTTCTCCTTCGTTGGAATCCACTTAGCTATGGCTACCGCTTTAGCGTCTGTAGCAAAGGTGATGTTATCAATCATCATGTTAGTCATATTGATTGTTTGATCTGATTCCTTTGATGCCAAATGGAGCGTGATGTTTCGGATCTCTGCTTTCAAGTCGCAGACATTCAACCGTAAAGCAGCTTTAAATGTGTCCTCAAAGCGGCAAGGGTTAGATAGCTCTTTGTTAATAGCTTTATAGTTAGAGGTGAGTCTCTTTAGGGCTGCATAGGTCATAGCAAGCTGGAAACACTCATTCGGCATTAGTAAATCAACAGAAGTCTGTCTCAGCATGGCTTTATTGGTTTCTATAACTTTCTTAGGAACAACACAGTTAACTTCTTTTTTAGCTTCTTTTGGCTTTTTCGTCTTAATATGTTCGGCCACTACAGATTTAGAGGTATTACCATGTTCATTTTCAAACGGAGCAACCATTGAGTCTTCTTTCTCGGTCACTACAGGTTGCGTTAATGCTTTAACACATTTTGAAAAACACAGGTTGTCGATACATTGGTTCTCGTAGGTTGTCCCTAACGCTCGGCCTAGTCGGTCATCTACAAGAACAACACGCTTCTCACAGGCTTGGCATCCTGTAGTAAATTGTTCTTCACCAACGGTAATCGCATCTACGGTATTACGGTCATTGTCATTGATCTGTTGAACGAGCAGGACTGTGCCGTATTGATCTGCTAGTTCCGCTTTTCTTACTTCAAGCCATTTCGCTGTTTTTTCTTTAAAGCAATTAATATTTGAACATGCAGCTTTGTGGTCATCCAGACCAAACAAGCCTGATTGGGCGGCACTGTTATGAGGGCAGGTATTACAAGCCGTAGTGTCAAATTTTGCTAGGTTTAGATATTGTTGACCTTTAGATGCGCGTTCACGTAAATAGGTGACCGTCCATTTTTCATCAATGATTTTCATTAACGTGCCTTTCTGCAACTTGGTTGAGAAGGGTGCTAATAACAGTGCGTGTCCAACCGTGATAGAACCATCTAAAACAGCTTCCAACACTTCTTCGCAACACTTTAAGATTTCAACCCTTTCATTAACTTTTCTCATTGTCCAAGATAAACGGTCAGCTATAGCCTGACGATCACCGTTATAAAAGGCACTGAGTTGTTGAACCGCCTTACATTCGTCAACTAAATTCAAGTCCTCACGATTTAAATTTTCTTCAATTTGATGCTCAAGGGCTTCTGCGTCCGAAAGAAGTTTAACCAATACTGGAATTTCTGTTAATCCAAGCTCTTTACTGGCAATCCAGCGACCATAACCAGCCACAATTTCAAAGCGGTCATCGGCAGGACGAACAAGCACAGGCTGAATAACGCCACGTATGCGAATGCTTTCCTTTAGCTCAGAGAATTTATTGTCATTACGTGAGCGTCTGCTATTACCAAAGGGGAGGGCGTCAATCATGCTAATAGGCAGCATGGTGTTGTGTGTTGCTGTGGTTTGGATTGCTGCATTCATATAGTCACCTGTTAAATTGAGTTGTGTCGTTTCGATGTGATTAGATTCGCATAGAGTGAGAATCGAGCAACTGTCTATCATCTATGGGGTGGGATAGGCTTTTCCATGTTGAAGAATATCTTTGTAGGCAGTGGTAATTGGTTGTTGGTTGGGGCTATGAATGCAAAGGTTTAATGTAAAAATGGGTTGTTAGTAATTACAGAAAGTCCACCTTGAACAGAATCATTGTTACACTTAAACACTGTCAATATCCCATGAGCCAATGCGTGGACATTGCGATTTCCTTCACGACAAGCACGAATCCTTGATGGCTAGAGAAGGGCGTCACCTTTTCGATTGTTGCAGTTCAACAACCAGTTTTGGTTGTATCAACGTAGCATTCCATCCGTGAAGGTGACGTAAAATCCCTTGCGAAATTCGGGGCGAATTTTTTATGCTGAAATCGGTATAAATCCTTAAAATACAGTATGTTATTGATGGTTTTTGATTTGCGAATTTTTTGATTTTTTAGCTGTTTATTCAAGAGTTTTACTAACTGCGTTTATGGCTCGCCAATTTATCTTTGTGAGCGTTTCGGTTTTGTGCACGTTTTTTGTGTAAAACCTCGATTTTCGTGTTGAACGCTCGTTTGATGTGTATTAGTATCGTGCCATTAGCATAAGGGGGGTGTATGGAAATTAAAGATTTCGACTTTATATCGAGTAAAGCAGATACGTATTTAGAAGTTATGAATAAGCAGGTGTTGGACTTAAAGAAAGAGTTTTGCAAGCCTGAGTTTCACATGAGATATTCGAAAAAAACCATCGAGTCTTTCCCATACCTATCCCGAAATGCAGTTGAAAAGGCGATGACTGAACTCGAAGCTCAGGGTTACGAGTTCAAACGTAAAGATAATGGCAATCTGGATTCATTTAGCCTGATGGATGTCATTGCGATTTATGAGCAACGGAAAGTACCCAAATATCGCAACACTCATAGCAAAGGGTTTGTTCTTTATTTCAACAACTTGAAAGGTGGTTCTGGTAAAACTTCTGCCTGTGTCAATACTGCCCATGCGTTAAGGACGGAACCTACATTAATTCATCATGATTTGCGGGTGATCGTATTTGATTTAGACCCTCAAGCAAGTGCAACTATGTTTTATAAAAGCAACCTTGCTATTGGTGGGCAACCATTTACAACGGCCAAAGCGATGTTTACTAAAGAACTAACGCGAGAAGACCTGTTACGTGATTACATCTTCGAAACCGACGTGCCGGGCGTGTATATCATGCCTGCTGCGATTGATGATGCGTTTTTAACGACATCATGGCTGGAGCTCTGTGAGGAAAAACTTGATAACCAAGAGCCACATTCGTTATTGAAAGAGAATGTCATTGAAAAACTGCTAGGTGACTTCGATATCCTTGCTGTCGATAGCGGGCCACATTTGGATTTTTCCTTATTAAACGGTATCGTCGCGGCTGATCTGCTCGTGACACCTCTTCCACCTGCACCTGTTGATTTTCATTCGTCATTAAAATACCTATCGCAACTACCCCTGTTATTGAAATACCTGAGTAAGCAAGGGATTGATGTCTCAGGCAAGGAATTGATGGGTTTTATGAATAAATTTAGTTCTCACATCATGCAGCATCAGGAGTCTTTATCTGGTGCAACACTCTGTTTGGGTGAGAAAATGTTAGACGCACACATTCCGGAACTATCTGGTTTTCAGCGTTGTGGTGTGACACTGGACACTGTAATTTCAGTCGACCCGACTATGTACGATGGAGGGCGAAGTGCGCTTAAATCTTCTCAAGATGCCATTTACACTTTCGCCCGTTCATTTTTTGCGCGTACACAATTAATCAGGAGCCGTCAGCAATGAATGCGAAACTATTAAGGCAAAAACGTGGAACCTCGATAACCGAAGAGGTGACGAAACTTATGGCTGAGAAACAGGCTGAAAAAGCCGATCAGCCTACGGTTTGGACATTAATCTCTGGCCGCAAAGTGACCTTTACAGAGATCACTATTCCTGCCGAAGATGTAGAACGTCTAACTAAAGTTAATGAGCATAACCGGCGCGTACAAAACGAGCTGAAGAGTAAATCATTGGTTAACTCTATCAGGCGTCAACAGTATCAGAGTTGTATTGCAATACTAATTGACGGCATATATTACTTCTACGACGGCTCTCGCAGACGAGCTGCAGCCATCGAAGCCCATAGACCTTTACGGGTAATGTACTGCACAGAAGACTTAACGAATCAAGAAGTTAAGGGGTTAATTAAAGAACTGCAAAGTGCGGAAGAACATTCGTTGCGCGATCACGGTGCTTACTATGAGTCTTTATTGAATCATCCAACATCGCCCATGACCGAAGAAGAAATTATTTTTGAAGAAGAAATAAGCAAAAGTAAATTCGACCGATGTATGAAGGCTTGGTCAGTGCCAAGTATTTTGATAGCACTATTTGAAGATCAAAAAGAGTTGGGCGATGGCAGCTATACGATATTAAAAAAGGTAGCTAAAAAATACGCCACGCAATCAGAGCTAGAGAGTTTTGTTGAAGGATTAGACATTAAGCCTGGAACATCCTACAAGGAGACGATGGACTTTATTGTGGATGCCGCAGGTTTAAGCAAGAAAACCAACACCGAAAAACCGCGAAAAATTATCGATATTAGCAAGGATAAGTGGGTAAAAACTCGTAGCAGTGGAGTTAAGCAGGTTTTTGAAATATCGAGAGCAACTAAAGAAGAGTTAGCCAAAATAGAGCAATTTATTATTGAAGTATTAGCACCAAAAACATAACTCAGTGCTAAAACAAAACGACGAACATGCTCAACCGCCAAGTAGCTCATGTTCGCCGCCATACCAACAAGTGAAGGAGGTTCATCATGTCAGTAAGTGCGATGGTAGCAGTTGCAGAAAAAATTGCAAAGGGGCAGAGAGTTAAGATGCCGGCGATGAAGTTTTCAGATTGGCCATTGTTTTGCCGATGCCTTAAAGAGTCTAGGCTCAACAATAAGTAATTAAATCGAAAAAAGTGCTGCAATCATTTGCAGCACTTTTTTAGTTTATTTGAAAGCGAGGTAAGTGCATTGGCCATTGATAAAGCTGAGATTGAACTCTTGCGAAAAGAGGCTATCGAAAAGGAATTGGCGTTTGGCGTATCGCGTTTGCGGACGGAACTACGCATGAAGCCGAGTGTCGATGCCAAACCGCATAAATGGGTTAAATCGCCTTACAATCGCGCCAAAAATCCGATATATCTTGTCGCTGATTGTGTGCCATTGCGAGCTAGAAATTCGATAGAACCGTCCAAAAAAGTATTGCTGGCAAGAAAGATTAGCGGATTAAAAGCGAAGTTAAGAAGTCCTAGCAACCAAGCGATTGAACGATTGACGGTTTTGCTACAACAACCAGAAAGAGTGGTTTATTTGGATAGTGAAACCACTGGCTTAGAAAAACAAGATCAGATCATCGAGTTGGCTATTATCGATATTCAAGGGCGAGTGCTCTACGATAAGCGGTTTAAGCCCTCTGTGGCTATCAATGAATATGCCCAAGATATTCATGGTATCAGTGCTGATTCGTTGTCTTCTCGACCCAAATGGCCATCGCAAGTGGATTCCATAGCTGAAATCTTGCGTGATAAGACAGTGATTATTTTCAATAAAGAGTTCGATATTCGATTATTAGAACAAACGTCAAAAGCATTTAATTTGAATACTGAGTGGATAAGGAGCTTATCAACCTATTGTGCTATGGCATTAGCTGCCTCAGTTTTTGGAAGTACAAATCGTTACGGTACCATTTCGCTTGCGACCTGTGTTGAAGAGTCAGGTTTAGCCTGGGGCGCAGAAGCTCATAATGCGGTGAATGACTGTGAAATGACACGACAGGTCATAATGAAAATGCTGGAGCGATATAACGCTATCAAAGTTGCGATAGCGTCATTAGAGGCGGAAATGGCGGCTCTTTAAAAGCTATGATGTTGCAACAGAAAACACCAAGGATAAGTCTCGAACAAGTCACCCCAAGGATTGAGACTACTCCAACACCAGATGTTCAAATTGAGCTTCAACGACCTGTTAGTTGTGATAAAGCCTATGTTTTATAGACTTTATCAATTGCTCTGATCAGTTCAAATCAACAACGAACGGGCATGACTAGAGTGATCAATTCATGTATGCCACAAGTGATCAAAATCGCTGTTGACTGGTTGAAGTAAAAAGTTACTGTGTCACCCCCTTGTTTTGCAAGGGCATCAGCAAGGTAACTAGGGTTCACTCCAATGGTTATCGCGGGACAGTGCAATTCAACATGGTCAATTGTTTCTGCAAATGAATTGGCTTCATCAATACTTGAAACAGACAATACAACTTCTCTATCTATGTCGAATCGAAGTATGGGATTTTTCTCAAGGCTGGCGACAGCATGAAAGCGTTTAATAGTGTGTTTCAGATCGTCTAAATTGAAGGAAACAAACCCGCCAGTTCTATTGGGAATTACTCTATTTACATCGGGGTAACGACCTTCACCTAAAACTGATATGACAGACGTATCACTACTTGTAATCGAAGCGCGTTGTTCATCAAATGAAATGACAACTTGTGTTTCTGGTGGCAGCGATTGCGCTAACACGGCGGAAATCAAGGACGTAGGAACGAGATAGCTACCATTGCCACTACAAGTTAAATTCTCATGGGTCAGTTGGCTTAATCGGTGTCCATCAGTCGCGCAAACCTTTACCGTTTGGGCTTCTATTGAAACATTAACATGGCACAAGTAGGTACGAACATCCCCTTTAGCGACCGCGTAAGCCGCAGTATTAAATAGGGCTGATAACTCTGAAATATTGCAAATAATTGAAGCCTGAGATTCAATCACGGTAGGCGCGTCAGGGTAATCAATAGCAGGGCTTGCAGGAGATTTGAGTCGGCTTTTACCACTTTTGATGATGGCCATACCATCTTTTAGCTCGAATTTAGCAGTATCAGCAGCGAGAGCACTTAACACGGTTGCCAACCGTTTGGCTGACAGGGTGAATGAGCAAGTTTCAATTACCATTGCTTCAAGTTTAAAAGAATTAAATTGAGAGCCGTTAGAGGCGCTAAAACGAATCATATTGGCACTGGCATCGGCCTCGATTAGCACTTGCTCAAAGATAGGGTTAATTTTGCTGGTGGCATGGCTGCAAATTGACTGAATACGAGATTTTTGGTCTAAAGGGAAAGTAAACATAGGAACGCCTCTTAAATGACTAATTGCTGTATTTCTATATAGTTACACAGCCTTTAAAAGGCGCTACTCGGTTAAATAGATGAGATTTTCTCTTCAAATCCAAGAAATTTGAGGAATAAAAACTCCGAGGGTTTTCCATCCACAATAGAGTATTTCACTTCGGCATTTCCTGAGCGAGTCACGTTAGCTATCTCACCTTGATAAATCTGACAAAATTGTTCGTCACGAACACTGAATACTTTGCAGGTTGATGAGTATGTTGGCTTTTCAATATAGACCTTAGCATTCACCCAGGATTGAGTAATGCAGAAAATCAATTGATTATCAGCATAGTAGGCAAAGTTCATGCCTGCAGCTTCATCGAGTAGTAAGGTATTTGCATCCACCATGTCGAAAGTAGTGATATTCTTCGACAAAGAGCGCAAATAGTGGAATGCATTTAGAGGTGTAGGTTTTGACTTAAACTCGAGAGATAATACCTTGATCTGGTTACCATCCACTACAGCAACCATATCAAACGGCAAAAAGTCGATATTTACCCTTATGCTTTCAAAGTAATTTTTTATTGTAGGTTCGTAAACCTGAGTGTTGTAACGCAAATCAATGAGATCTAACTTATGAAAGCTACATTCTATTTTTAAAGGGATGTCTTTAGCTGAAATAGGCAGTACGTTGTTGTTGACTACAATCGAAACTTCGTCAGTAAAGCAGAAGGCGGTTGGCTTTGTGGCATTTTTATTTGGGGCCAAAGAGATCTCAGTTACAACGTCGAACCCCTTTTCTTCATACTGAGATACCCGGCATTCAAGTTCATCTTTAATTTGATACACAGAATGCCAAATTTTGTTGTTATAAAAATGGCGTGTTTTGCCATTGGTGACGGTAGAACATTGCAAACCATAGTTGCGGTTGCCATCGTGTTCGATCATCAATCGAACAATGTTCTTTGTTTCCGAGTGCTGTAGCACAGTGATTTTTTCAATGAATTCGTAATCAGGCATAATTAAAACCCCACGCCCATGACGTCAGATCCCCATGCAATGAAGTCTTCGCTGTTAGCTGGCGGCAGTGGTTCGTTTTTTGTAACCGACTTCTGACCGAGTGGGGCAAACGGGATTACCACATTGCCTTGGTTGTTTTTAAAGAGCTGGTCAATGGTACTGGGTTGTTTAGAGCAACCGCGAAACTTGTAGTGATTTAAAGGCATAACTTTTCGCAATGCTTTGGCTTTATGGAATTGACGGTCATGCAAATTAAGCAACGTGGATACAATGTCGAGATCACCGTTGTTCTGCATTGCTGAAATCGCTTTAAGTCCACGACGTAGGCAAGAGGCTTTGTAGAACATCAATTTTTTAGTGTTAGTGATATACGGGTTCACACCATTGAGTCGGTCGTGAATGTTAGCGTACATGGCTTGCGATGCTTCTTCAGCTGACATTTGTGCAAAGAACGATTGGCCATTGTCTAAATCGATAATGCAATACAGTCCATGCAACTCACTGGGTTCAACGGCAACTGTGTGATGCACTTCTTGAGATGCGTGATTGATTTGCAGCGTATCATTCTCGTAAACAGGGTTAACTACAATCTTTGCAATGCTTGAATGCTCTAGTAATAACGCGGTTAAACCAGCAAAAGAATAGTCTAGTTCAAACTCAAACCTGAATTTTGATTCGTGATAACGCGCTTGCAGTTCCATCGTGTTGGTATCAATTTGCAAGCCAGCATGAACATAAGGGGTAACAGCTTCGAGTAGCGTGGTAGGCACCACATCCTTTAGCAAGAAAAACTCATGACCAAATTGAAACCGACTATCCAAAGACGTCGATAAAAATTGGTTGATAGACTGCATTTCTGAATCGTTAAGCGAAAACATATTGCTAATGTCATTAATGGTGGTTTGAATAATATCCATAGGGAACTCCTAAAATTCAGTATCTAACAACGAGGATTGCATTTCAGGGGTAGCCTTGATTAGCTGACGCCAATCTTTTGCTGCGCGGCGGTACAAAGCGACCCGGTTCATTTCTGTTCTCCAAATACTATTCCAAGGGGTATTACCCATGTTCGCTTCGATTTGATGTTGTGCAATGCTATCCATTTCTTCGATGCTTAAATAGGACATAAGCACAGAACCGTCCATCAGTACACTACGGCAGTACCCTCCAGAACATGCACCACGGACGCGGGGATCAATCGACAACGACGTCACAAAATGCTCAATTTCTCCGGTGGCTGCTTGAATGCGAAAATGGTCATTTTCATAAACCAGAACGGCATTAGCATTTTTGAGTACATTTGCGTTGGACGCGATGGCAATTTCTCCGCGATAGCCAGGATACAGTTTCATTATTTTCTCGCCAGTTTCAGACAGCGATGGGATCACATAAGCCAGTTTTTTTTCTGGATCAAGTGAGAGCCCTAAACGGCAAACGTTGAGTAATAGCCTATACACTGACCATGATGCGGCGACATCCAAAGGGGAGGTGGTCGCAAGCGAATTAAACACGATTTGGTTGAGATAGCCGATTTCCTCATTGAGATCGACCTGATGGCCAACAATCTGTGAAGACAAGTAATTAAAATTATCTTGGAAAACCTGCTGGTGCGGTACTGACAATTTGACTTGTGCGGTTTGCATGGTGAACTCCTTAAACTGATATAGCCAGATTAAACTGTGCTGTTAATCCCGCAACTACAGTTAAACCTCTATAACCCAAGTCGAACGACTACGATCATGTCCGTACCAATTGCCGCTAGTCAGTGCTTCCTTAAACTCATCTAGCAAATCGAACATTTCTTCAGTGGATTCAATGATTTTTTTGCTAGACAGCTCAAATGTTTCACAGTTGTCAGCGTCCTTATATTCCGTTGCAATAAAGCAAAAGTGTTTAACTGGGATGCCTGCAAGGTTCGCGACGTAGCAGTAAAATACCTGCTGAAGATCATATCGAAGATCTCTAACTTGATAGGCAAACTTGGTCGGGTTGGTTGAAAGAGTTGTCTTTAAATCTACAGCAATGGCATCATTGCGTAGCCAATCGAAACGGACTTTGAGTAACAGTCCTGTGGTTGGGCAACGGGCGATAATAGTTAATTCAGCGTAACCATCACTGAGTAGCCAATCCGCTTTTGGGTGGGCGCGAGTGCTGCGTTCTACTCGTATGGCATCGTCCCATACAATGTGATCGATAACGTGATGGTTGATTAAATTTTCCCAAATCGGTTGAGAAGGGCTAATCGCAAGAATTTCTTCTATTTTCTTTTCACGCGTCTGTGATGTATCTATTCCATAGAAGTACGCCATTTCATCCAGTTCAGCATCGGTTCGTAGATATTTGGCATAACGCTGGTCTAAAAAATTGACAATTAACTGTTCACGCAATTTTTCGAACAATGGCAATGTGGGGTCAAATGCGTAAAGACGTTCAACCAGTACGGCTTTTGCACCAGATACAGGTAAATTGTTTTTAGCTAATGCAGCCTTTAGTTGCGGAATGGATTCAATCAACTCTACATCGGGAAAATCTTCTGGCACAGGATTACGCATGAAGTTTCCATGGAAATTCTCAGGCTCTAATACTCTCATGTGTCCGAACGTACCTGCGTCGAATGTGTATTCTTGTTGCTTGGTTCTTAAACGACACACATCGGATAGATACTGACGAAAGTAGTAGTGACGTCCTTTAGCGAATGTCTTGATGCCTGTAGAGCTGTGGGCGTCCAAGGCGTGATAGACCTCGTTAGGCATGTCAGTGTAAATCCCTTCAACGATTTCACCTTGAGCATCCAAAAAGTTAGGTTTGCCAGATGCGGTATATGCTGGTTGGATCATGTCTTGCCAATCTAACGATGTTGTTTGTATCAACGGTGCGCCCATAAATAACCTCTAATTCGTTCACTTCTTGTCATCACTATCGCATCAATCTAAAAACAGGCAACTGACCGTAAATCAGATAGATACATTGCAGTTGCGCGTTTTTAAATAGAGATACAATGGTTGGTGAGGAAGATTTTTTATTAGCACGTCTTAAATCAATTCTGAACTGAGATTTATGTGCAATTTTCTTTGATATAACGGATTAATTGAAAATGAGGGGGCCAGATGAAATTTACATTACTAGGGCTATCAATACTGTTGCTTAGTACGGGCAAGGTTTGCGCTGAAGATCCGAACATTTATGAATATAAGGACATGGAAGTTTCTGTGCTAATGAGTGATAGCGAGACGGTACAGCAGGCTGTTTATCGGGCTGAGTCATTGTTGCAGATAAAAGCTGTAACAATGACCCCTAAATTTGTCTCGCACACAACAAGTTACGATAGTCGGACCGATGAGATGTTAGAAAAAGGCGTTATTGCCCAAGGTGCTAATGTCTCAGTTACCAATACGCGGTACGTGAAAGCGTTGGAAGATGATCATGTGAGTGTAAATGTGATTGCCGATGTCACAGTTGATATTTCAGCGATGAAGTCGAAGGTTTACAGTGAAAAACGTGAAAAACTGATGGAGTCAGCTATCGATGACCTCAATGCCGACTATCAAAAGCTGGTTGCGGTGTTAGACAAAATGAAGATGAACCTTGCGTTAAGCACGCTTGACTCTGTGATCGTTGCTGACTATTACGCCAAATTGAACAGTAGGCTAGGGATTGTAGACGGTGATGTGGTTAAGGAACAGTTGCGAGCGCATCGAGAAGGGAAAACCCCAAGCGAAAAATTAAAATCAGAGATAGTTTCCGCGTATAAGCAGTTTGTATTCCCTTTCATGGCGAATCCAGTCATTAATTACCAAGTGATTGATATCATTCCACTTGAGCACTCAGTTGCGGAAGTTAAAGTCAGGGTTACGATTGAAAGAAAGGGGGGCGTTAAAGACGCATGGTATCCGATAGCGGCTAATGAAAATGTTATTAAAAATTGTAAAAAGTTCTTTTTCGGATGTGACGCATTACTTAACCCTAATCAAAGCAATGCATCAATTGAGGTGAAGGAATTATTGGTACCCAAATATTGTGGACCCTCATTATATGAATTTCTGCCTTATCGATATCCGGGGGAAAGGTCGTTTATAGACGAAGAAGAGCAGGTTCGATGCGGAATTTCGAAAGGATTCGCTTTTGGAGACTCGCGTTTTTATCAATCGCACAAGCAAAACCTGCTTACTCCTGAAATGCCGCTGCAACCGGAACCTTTTGACAATGCGTTTCGAGAGTTGTCGAGAACGGCTTACTGGTTGCAAATCAACATAGGTAAGGAAAAGTTTAAAGTCAATATTAGTAATATTTGGTTGGATGACATCACATTGTCGGCTTACATGCCTGAGAAAGACGCCGAGGATGGAATAAAAATTAGCTTCAGGGTACAGGAGGAAGAATTCGATACAAATACAAGCAAGTGGATGAATACAGCTGGAAACTTTTTGCGATATCAGACCCGAAGAATCGGTTTTTATTAAAGGAATTTAACAATGAAAAAATTATCTATCGCGTTAGCCGTTGCCTTTGTGTTGGTGGGTTGTGCTTCTGATCCAGTGGAAAAATACGCAAAACAACAAGAAGCATTAAAGGACATTGCCGTTGAAGAAGCTAAGGCAAAGCTTGATAGTGCCCCAGATTGGTATATCGCCCCGCCTAAAAATGATGGTTATGGCTTGGTAGGGGTAGGTGCAGCATCATCTAAAGACATGCACCTCGCAGTTAAAAAGGCCCGTTTACAGGCTGAGTTTGAGTTGGCTAAGAATTATCGACAAGAGCTCTCTGGCTCAGAACGTTCTTATGAGCGTGAAGACGCGGCGGGTAATTTAGTGCAAGCTAGCCAGTTCTTAATCGATAAGCTGGTGGATTCAGTGCCGATTGTCGGATATGACCTTGTTGACCAAAAAGTGATGGTGTTGCCCGATGGCAAATTCCAGGCTTTCACGTTATTAAAGCTGCCATTTGATGAGTTTAATAAGGTTCTGCAGAGCATTAAGGCTGATTCGCAAGATGCCAAAGAATTAGAAGCATTTAACGATTTAGAGCGTCGTCTAGAGGCCAAGCGTGATCGAAAATCGCAAGATGAAGAACGTGATCATGCGCGGAAATTAGAGTTAATGGATCAGCAAAATAAAGTGTTGTCAGGGGCAACCAGTCGAGCCACTCCTCCTGCTGAGAAGGAACCACAAGCAATGGCTGTTCCGTCCAAGAAAACTCCGCTTGATGCTGTCATGGATTTGGTGAACTAAGGTGATGTTCCGCAACCATCTGATTGTGACAACCGCGGTCGCTATCGCTGCGGTGAAATATATTGATTTTGCTATGCCAGTGTGGGTTGTCATTGGTTGCGTATTTTTTGGCTCATTACTCCCGGATTTAGATCATCCAGGCTCTACAATTGGGCGCCGAGTGTTGTTTATTTCATTGCCGTTGTCGGGATTATTTGGACATCGACAAATAACGCACTCGATTTGGCCTTTTGTTGGTGTGCTTTGGCTGTTTAATCTCGAGATGCCTGAAAGCTGGCTGATTATGGCATTACTAATTGGTTACTTCTCGCATTTACTGGGGGATATGTTGTCAGATAGTGGCGTACCGCTATTGTGGCCAATTCCAATGCGATTTGGGATATCACTGTGTACGACAGGTGGAATTTTGGAACATATTACGGCTTATAGCTTGTTGGCTGCGGCTATCGTTATTTAAAAGGAAATATTATGGAAAAAACTAAGAAAGACGCATTTTTATCGGAAGTGCTTGAATGTAAAGTGAAGCCGAATGTCTCTGTTAATTTGTCTGCGAGATCGTCATCAGAACTCATCGAGAATGTAACGACGAGGGAACTCATCAATTTACTTAATGATTTTAGCTTTTGTAACGCCAAAATTGACCTTGATGATAGTGATTCCATTTTTAGTATTACCGTTGAATCATCGAGACTTCTATTTTTCAGCAACGGCTCTTGGTCTGCTCATAATGGTGTTGATTTTTTCGGTGTGATGGTCACGCTCCCTGTTGGATTTGAGGGTGAGTTTATATCGAGATTTAATCAAAATACAAAAATCGGTCGGCTATACCGAATTAACAAAGAAAGCGAAGCAACGGTGTATAGAGTAGACGTCCATTTAACGGGTGGGGTTAGCAAACAACACATCTATTACATGATCAAAACGTTCATTGATTGTTTTAAGCAGTTGTACGCAGGTTTGTTGGCTCAGGAAGGTGTGTATGAACAATAAAATAGCATTGGTGAGCTTCATCGCTATATCGCTGGTTGTGGGTGGTGGAGGCTGGTGGAAACTAGAAGCCAGAAAGACTTTGGTTGAATCGACACTGCACAATGAAGTCTATGGGGAGTGGGTGGCAGTTGGCGGTATATGTAATCAAGACATAGAAGGTATTCAGGGGATTGATATTTTTTCTGATCACACAATCAGGGAAGGCAAACGTGATGAAATCGATGATATTAACTTAGTCGCAAAGGTGTTCTCAAGCGAGTGTGAGCTAGGGCCATTGAAGTTCGATTTTGAAATATCGATCATGCCTAATGAAGAAAAATACCTACTTGGGAAAGTGAATGGTCTCTCCATTTTAAAATCTAGCGATACTGGAGTGATGTACTTCAAGATGAGTCGAGATTTTAAGCAACTTTATGATAATTATCGCAAAAATGCAGGATGAGCACAAGGATTGCGCGTCTGTGAAGCCATGGGATATTAGGAATACACAGTTAATAATTTTCGAATGGAAAAATTATGAATTTTATTTTGGATAACCAGCTAAAAGATGAAAATAGGATTTCAACTCACAATGTAATATGTACACTTAAAAATTATAAAAATCAGAGGTATACGAGGATTAGAAGCCAGGATTTGCAACGAATATCTACGTGTGATAACTCGACTGAAGTACAAAAGACATTAGCCACTTCTGAACTGGAAAGGCGGTCCTACGTAGATAGCCAGTCGATGGGATGGAAATACGAAATTACCCTTCACGCACTCGATCGGCTTAGTATTCTTTATTTACACAAATTTATTCAAGAATTTGATGGCAGGGAGGGAATAAGTAGTTGGTGTAACCGCCTGGTGAAAGAAGCCTTAAAGTTAAATAAAAATGCTCTTAATTTACAGGAGTTTAGCCTAAAGCATGAGGGGATTACATTTTCATTTAGAGAAAGTACGTATATTGAAAATACATTAGTTCTAACAACAATCACTTAGGAATTTAACAATCACTAAATAGGTTTATTTTAAATATAATTTCGGAGAACAGCTAATTATCTTACCACTCAGCATCGTAGTTCAATTAACACATGATACTGATTTTAAATCGGTTATAAGACTACAAAGTCAGTAGCCAAGGGAAGTTGCCGCATTACAACTCTAAACGCTACTGGTACAAAATTGAGATGGAATTCACATATATATCAGTCTGACGGAGTTTAGCATTTGATGCGTGGCAAGCTATGCCACTTTGTAGAGTATTGAGGCGTTAAAAATTCTCGCCTCATATCCCATTTTTGCTCGGTGCCTTGAGCGGCAAGAAAAAGCGTATTCCTTCCATATTTTTCATTTAACTGGTCAAGGATGTTCATCAATGCTGGGTTGGCCTTGGAAGCGTTAAAAAGGTCAAGCTGACAGTTCTTCTCGCTGGTGAGGTCGAGCAGCCCTACACCGATTTTGTAATATCGAACGCCCTCTCTGAACAGCGTCGAAGCAGACTGCGAAACCGCTTGAGACAGCTCTACGGTGCTGTTTGTTGGATAGGGAAGGTGTATCACTGACTTAAAGCTTGATGGCCGTTCGTCGTGAGGCGAGTTAGTGGCGAATATCAAGACGGTCTTGCAAACTGAACCCTGCCTTCTCGCTTTAGCCGCGGCGATACATACATGCTTGCTCAGTGCCTGTTTAAGCTGTTCAAACTCAGTGATCCGCTCGCCAACGCTTCTGGTTGAGAAGATCTGCTTCTTGTCGGCCTTCACCTGATCCCACATTTTGCAGACTTGGCCATTAAGCTCACGTACCGTTCGCTCTACCTCGATGCTGAAAGTCTTTCTCGCCAATCCTGCAGCCATATTTGAAAGGTCATAAGCGGTCTTGATATTCATCAGGCGTAACTTAACGCTGAGTCTGCGGCCTGTGCCCCAAACGTCCTCAACGTCTATCTGTTTGAGGATCTGAATGCGCACTTGGTCGTTATCAATAACACATACGCCCTGAAATTCAGGCAGTTTCTTAGCGGCTCTATTCGCTATCTTTGCCAGCGTCAAAGTTGGCCCTAGTCCAACGCAAACAGGCAGCTTTGCCTCCTTCCAAACTGTTCTACGTATTAGGCGGCCATGGCTCTCAAGGTCGGTTATGACCTGGGAGCAATTTTTGAAGGATAGGAACGTCTCATCAATGCTATACACGTATTGCTCTGGCGCGAATCTCCCGATGATGTTCATCATTTTTGATGATAGATCGGCATAAAGCTCATAGTTTGAGGAGCAAACGATAATGCCATGCTTTTTGCAAAGCTCTTTGACTTGGAAGTACGGGGCGAACTTGGGGATGCCAGCCGCCTTAGCCTGCTTATTAGCTGAGACTATGCAGCCATCGTTATTGCTGAGACAAATGACGCCCCTTCCGCGCCAATCAGGGCGAAACACTTGCTCTGCGCTGCAATAGAAGCTATCCGCATCAACTAATGCGAACATAGCAGTTTATACAGTTGAGCGTGAAACCTGTGCAATCTGAAAGACGATGTGACAACGCCTTCGCACTTGAAGTTGTCGTAATCGTGAATCGCTTGAGATTGGTATTTCTCGTTAGCAGATAGCAATAGGCGATGGGTTACGTTGATAATCTTGCAGACGAACTCCCCGTTATACGTGCCAACGATAACATCGTCATCCATTTCACGAAGCGAGCGGTCGACAACTAGAACATCGCCCTCGTATATGCCTCGCCCTTCCATTGAGTCGCCCTGCACGAGCCCTAAAAATGTTGCGCTAGGATGAGCAATCAAAAGCTGCTCGAGGCTTAATTCGAGTTCTCTGTATTCTTCTGCGGGGCTTTCGAAGCCAGTGAGCCCCGCTCTGGCATAGATAGGTATAACGCGCATGACTAGATACCACTGTTTAAATATACAGTGTAATTCTAGCACTTAAACGGAATGGCGCAACTTGACTGGATTAATTTTTAATTGTGTATGACTGTGCTTTTCCGATGATGCTAATGTTGAAGAATTTCTCTATGTGGCCTAAATCATCAAAGCTATCTAATGGCTTCACAAGGCTAGACTTGCATAAATAAATAAAAATGTTGCCAATGGTTGTATGATGATTATCTTTGAATTCATTCAATAATTCAGTTTCAATCCTACTTATTTCACAGTGGAATGAGCACCTGTTACGTACAATCCTTAAATCTCTTGAGAAGCCCTTTTTAAGAGAGCATGGTATATGACCCTCTTGCTCAGGGATATTGTCGATAATGAATCTTGAAAATTTCTGAATTGCCTTGTCAACCTTCTGATATTTGTCCAAATTACCATAAGAGGGATCATTGCAGACTAGAGCCTTTAGGGTTTCATAAATATGGCCGCACCATCTGGAATATGCGTCAAAGAATCTAAGGCTATATTCGATGTGGAATTTGAAATCAGGATTGGCGCATTTTATTTCTGCAAGGCCTCTCACTACTTCGAATGCAGCTTTTGCCCTGAACAATTCATAGCTAATATTTTTTTCGACTTGAGAATCTGACAAATCAATCAATCCTTTGATAAATAAGTGGCATAAAAAACGCAGCTTGTGCTGCGTTTAATTTACTCGGGTTTGAGGTTCTGACAGGAGATTACGAACACTCTATCGCCGTGGGCATCATCAGAACCCCAAGCGATAGGCTCATAATGCTCGTAGAAGTTCTCCGAGTCAGTTATTTCGGTAATGACAGGCACCATTGCATCATCAAGCTCGTTAAGGTCGATGTAGTAAACATGGCGGCTTTCCATCGCAACGGCTTCAAGAATGCGTCTTTCCCAAAATCTACGGCCGTCAGGTGTTTGGTCTTTATCAGTCACCATAATATTGTGAGTCTGTAAAAGATACGCAAAAACCTTCGAAGCGAAGCCATTTAAGGCTAATTCATGCTTCGGTGCCGCAGTTCTCCAGACGAGTAACTGAGTCGCATTGGTTACGTGTAAATAGGCGTTAGGCGTTTCACGAACCAACACTTTTACCTTGTAGACGGTTTCGCTATGAGTTGCTGTATCGGCAATCAAGCAAATAGTGCGCTCTGCGCCTTCCTGAGTGCCGCGAACTTTAGATTGAAGCAGCCGATACCCGTGTTGCACAACAAAGTCGGGCAACTCTAAAGGAGTTGGCTGTTCGAGCAAGAACGCTTCGGTTTCCGCAATGTTAGACGGCAACCTTCTGAGTTTTTGGTCGAAGTCGGTACTAAAGATTTTTGGCATTTTTCTCTGATTTTCCAGAATAAAATTGTCGCACAGAATTTACATATAAAAGTATAACACTGATTAATACTCGAACAAAGAGCAATGAATACGGTGTTAATCAGGGACTATTAGGGAAAACTCATCAAGAGAGGGTCTGAAATGTGTTTTTACCTTGGTTGGTTTAAATGTTGTGTCTTGCCATTATCTCGAGTGATTTAATACAGGCATCGGCAGTAAGTCCAGGGAAGTTCTGGAGATATTGAACTAATGCCATGTGGCCAAGCATCATTGCCTCAAAGCCAGCGACAGGCACGGCGACTGAGGGCTTTCCACCTTCCAATATGTTAACAAACAATGTTGTAGACGAGTTTAGCGTTTGCCATTTCAATGTAAATCCTTTGTTTTTTGCTTCGCCGTGGGACTTTGCTTCATAAAAGGGTTTTATGCCCAATAAAGTCGAAATGACATGCGGAAGTTCGCTCTTTGTGATTTGAATCGAGGTCTTATTGCCCCAGTTAAACGTTTTAGGCCCAATAGCACTCGCCCCTTCAAGCATTACCGTTTCCCAACCTTTTCTAGAAATGGAGGGCTTTAATTCGATAGCGGCTTTAGTTCCATGGCATTTTAGCGATGTGAACTCTTTAAATGCTCCCATGTATCGCTCTGAACCTTGTTGGTGAGCCATTGGCTCCTGAATCTGCTCATAATCAGGTGTTGATGAGTAGAGTTGATACGCTGCGCCATACATAAAAAGTTCCTCTCGTTAGAAATAATTAAATTATCCCTCCATTGGTTAATCCCGCAACTGGCTTAAAACCATAGTTCCAATTGAAAAATAGAAAATAATTAGCACAACGGAAATCGACGCTGAGTTGAAAAAATTGATGAAATATCGGGAATAGAATTGACAATGGAATAGTCTAATGTGGAGTGGTTGTCATGAAAGGTATAATCAAGACCATAGTTTTGATTGGTATTATGGGATTTGTTTCATTTAGTTATGCGTCAAGCAATACCAGTGTTTTATTGCCAGAGATTAAAGCATTGGCTTTGGATAAATTGGTAATAGATCGTGCTGGACAGCCTGTAACGGTCTTGGAAACGCCTATCATCACAGACAGTAAAGGGAAGATAGCCCAGGGATTGACAGAAGTTACCATTTCATTAGACAGCAGCTCTACAACGAGTCTTATCATCCTTGGGAAAACATTAGTGCCGGGCGCAACGATGACTGTTGTGCAGGATCTATCTGCGACAGGTGGGGTTATAAAAATTCCCGCATATCCTGCAACATCCGGTATGGCAGGGCTTAGTCACTACTCATTAGACATTCCGAAAGTTACAGCTCAAATCTGTGAAGATTCTTACGTGCATGATGCCGCATCTAATACATGTCAAAAGGTTAATACCACCAGTCTGTTGTATTTGTGTCCTAATAGCGAATGGACGATGACAGGTGATGTCTCAACTTGCCGCCAACAATCGCAAATAGCAAAAGTAACTTGTCCAATTGGATTTGAATCGAACGGAGATGGAACTTGTACTAAGACTGAATTTCAAAACACAGTAGCAGATTGTCCTGCGGGTTATGCTTACTCAGTGGCAAACGACCGTTGTGAAAAAACATTAGTAGAAAGTGCTTATAAAACCTGTAGCGATCCGTCATATAGCTATCAAGCATCAACCAATGATTGTAGAAAAACAGTCAATCAATCGGTAAATTTTAATTGTCAGGCAGGATATTCATTCAACCCAACACTAAAGATCTGCGAACGCACTTTAACAGCTACGGCCACGCCAGTGTGTAGCAGTGGGTACACCTATTCAACGGCCAATAAGCGTTGTGAGAAAACCCTGACTCAAACAGCGAGCAAGGTGTGTGCGAGTGGGTACAGTTATTCAACCACCAATGATCGCTGCGAGAAGGTTACTACCTCATCGGCCTCGCCAGTGTGTAGCAGTGGTTATACGTATTCAGCCACAAACAGCCGTTGTGAGAAGACGGTGACTCAAACAGCGAGCAAGGTGTGTGCGAGTGGGTACAGTTATTCAGCCACCAATGATCGCTGCGAGAAGGTTACCACTTCATCGGCCTCGCCAGTGTGTAGCAGTGGTTATACGTATTCAGCCACAAACAGCCGTTGTGAGAAGACGGTGACTCAAACAGCGAGCAAGGTGTGTGCGAGTGGGTACAGTTATTCAACCACCAATGATCGCTGCGAGAAGGTTACTACCTCATCGGCCTCGCCAGTGTGTAGCAGTGGTTATACGTATTCAGCCACAAACAGCCGTTGTGAGAAGACGGTGACTCAAACAGCGAGCAAGGTGTGTGCGAGTGGGTACAGTTATTCAACCACCAATGATCGCTGCGAGAAGGTTACTACCTCATCGGCCTCGCCAGTGTGTAGCAGTGGTTATACGTATTCAGCCACAAACAGCCGTTGTGAGAAGACGGTGACTCAAACAGCGAGCAAGGTGTGTGCGAGTGGGTACAGTTATTCAGCCACCAATGATCGCTGCGAGAAGGTTACTACTACTTCATCGGCCTCGCCAGTGTGTAGCAGTGGTTATACGTATTCAGCCACAAACAGCCGTTGTGAGAAGACGGTGACTCAAACAGCGAACAAGGTGTGTGCGAGTGGGTACAGTTATTCAGCCACCAATGATCGCTGCGAGAAGGTTACTACCTCATCGGCCTCGCCAGTGTGTAGCAGTGGGTACACCTATTCTTCGGTTAATGCGAGGTGTGAGAAAGTTTCAACTATTACTGCTACAACAAACTGTCCTAGTGGTTCATCTGAATCAAATGGTAAATGTTATGAATCCACGGCAGTTTGGTTATGCCAGAATTCAGCGTTACCGGATTTTGATAGTAAGTGGGGTGCTTGTATGAAAGCCATGACTGTCAGCTCTGGCGGGACAGTCACTAACTGGTGTAAGCAAACAGGTCCAACAACTTCTCAGTGCTACACAAATAGCAGAATACAAATAATGGGAAGTCAAAGTTTAAGTGAATATTCTCCAGACGGATTTATTCGAACTTTAACGGAGGTAGCTCAATCAATTTCCTGTCCAGCTGGATATACATTGAGTGGTTCAACGTGTAGTCAGTTACAGACCGAGGCGAATACATGGAGTTGTCCTGTTGGTTATTCTCTTAATGGTTCAGCGTGTTCACTGTTGCAAACTCAGGCGTTTAGTTACAGCTGTCCCGAGGGATATTCGCTATCAGGTTCAACGTGTAGCCAGCTTCAAACGACTGCAAATTCATGGAGTTGTTCAGCGGGGCAAACGCTCTCTGGCTCTACCTGTAGCCTGTTACAAACAGCAGCGTTTAGTTACAACTGTCCAGCGGGATATTCGCTATCAGGTTCAACGTGTAGCCAGCTCCAAACGGCTGCAAATACATGGTTCTGTCCGGCGGGACAAACGCTTTCAGACTCAACGTGTAGCCTGTTACAAACGTCCGATTTTAGTTATAGCTGTCCAGTGGGATATTCGCTATCAGGTTCAACGTGCAGCCAGCTTCAAACGGCTGCAAATACATGGTTCTGTCCGGCGGGACAAACGCTTTCAGGCTCAACGTGTAGCCTGTTACAAACGTCCGATTTTAGTTATAGCTGTCCAGTGGGATATTCGTTATCAGGCTCAACGTGTAGCCAGCTTCAAACGGCTGCAAATACATGGAGTTGTCCAGCGGGACAAACGCTCTCTGGCTCAACCTGTAGTCTGTTACAAACGGCCGTGTTTAGTTATAGCTGTCCTGCGGGATATTCGTTATCAGGCTCAACGTGTAGCCAGCTTCAAACAGCTGCAAATACATGGAGCTGTCCGGCGGGACAAACGCTCTCTGGCTCAACTTGTAGTTTACTAAATGTAATCTCTTACGCTTATAGTTGCCCTACTGGATATACTAATTTAAATAATGGCTCTTGTAGCCAGCTTCAAACGGCTGCAAATACATGGAGTTGTCCAGCAAATTACGCAAATCACAACGATGGTACGTGTAGCTGGTATCAAACGGTAGCGTATTCGTTGTCATGTACCGACCCAGGTTACACCCCCAATACGACCACTGAAACATGTGAGAAAGTATTAACAGATGCTCATATTTATAAATGTAATAACCCCACGTATACGCTCTCTGGTGCAAGTTGTTCGTTGTTGTTAACGGAAACTGAAAACTGGATTTGTAGTGATTCTTCATATAGCAAAATATCAGAAACTCAATGTCGAAAATTGACAGATACGGATCTTGTGGGAACTTGTCCGGTAAAGTTTGTGAAATCAGCTGATGGTAAGTCATGTACTTATAGCAATACGACATCTTTGATTCAGAGCTGTCCAGCTTCATATACATTAACGAATGGTGAATGTGTTAAAGATGTGTTTAAGGCCCCAACGTGTCCGACAACAATTGTTGACTCATCTTGTACTTGTGATGTTGGCATGTCATTAAATCAAACTACTTGGCAATGTGAGGGCGTTAATAAAACAACTGTCTTAACTAACTGTCCAGTGGGTTATGTATCAAATTCAGGTGGATGTACCTATTCAAAAACAGTCGATGTTGTTTATGATTTTTGCCCTACAGGTATGTCTGTCAGCGGTGGAAACTGCGTATTGACTCAATCAATAGGTTCTAACCCATCTTGTAACTCTCCATTTTCAGTGCAAGGCGATCAATGTCGTTATACCGACACTAAGCCTGTTGGATATGCACCTGGCATTGAAGCAAAGTTGTACGAAGGGGACGTTAAGACTGAGCTATCAGCCGTAAAACTGGATAAGACTGATTTTGAGGCGGTTGTCAGTGAAGTTGTTGGGCTAGTAGTCGATGAAGTAGGTGGTTGCCGGTTAGTTGCAACGGAGGCTCTAGCGAAAGGAGGCATAAAGAAAGGCGACGTACCTTGTTTCGTGAAGTGGACATCCTTACCTGAAGGGATTTCTGCAGCAAACAACAAAGTAACGGGCATATTCAAAAAGGCAGGGCAATATTCATTAGATTACGCTCTTGTTGGTTATAACGGGATGCAGTTGACTCAACTGGACATTGGAACAGGTTCATTAACTGTTAATGTCACTGAGCCAGCAAAACCAACTGTGCTTGATGTTACTACAAGCTTGATGAGCAAGGTTGTGAAAGGTTTTGAAATGTATAACTACAGTGCAGCTAGTAAGCTGAATTTCACTACAGTGATCGTTGAACCTAGAACTTATGAACAGACGATCTCGATTGCTGGAGTGGGTACGTGTGATGTAAAAACTAATACGAACTCATGTAGCATTTACAGCAATGTGAGTTTTACACAAGATCCAGATAGTTTACAGATGGACAGTAACTATAGCATTTTAGCGAACAGCAAAATTGGCGGGTGGTTAACATCAGATTTAACCCCTAAAGATTGGGTTATTCATCATGATTTCCGTGGTCCTAACATTGTGTTTACGAAGTTTAATCCAACGCTTGAAAGCAACCCTTTAGTGAATACAGAACTAGGCTTCCCGGTGATTATCCCTGGTGGTGAGGGAGCTGTAGGGATTAAGAATTTACGCAGTGAATTAGCCAGTACGGATGTTTGGTGGAAGCCGTCAAGAGTTGATCTTGTTTTTACGGCCAAGGATGGTACACAGAGTACCAACACATTAAATATTGATGGCGTCGATGTCATATTTGATGTGCCAAATAACGTAACCAATGAAACGACATTAAATTCTCGAACTGTGATAACTGGAGAAAATTCACAGGCGTTTCCATTTGAAATGAAGACGCTAACGCCAGGAATGTACACTGTACAGGTAAGCGCAAAGGACGCCTATAACAACGAAAGCTCAGTAATATATGAAAACATTGAGGTGGTAAGACCGTTACCGCAGATCAAAGTGCTGCATAAGCGTTCTTCTATTGAAAAACTTACCAGCTCACAAACAATCAATATGTTAGATGATGTCGTTGTAGCTGTTCATAATGGCTTGGTGGGTGAATCGAAGATAACGAGCATTAAAATTGATGGTAAAGAGGCGTTAACGACAAATAGTGAAACTTATTTCAAGAAATTGACAAGTGAAGGTTTCAATTTAGAAGCTAACACATCGTACATAATGGAAATCACTGCAGAAGATAAGCAAGGCCGGGTTGTTAGTACGACTTTGCCGTTTAATTATTTACAAATGACGTTTGGTTTAAGCCGAAAACCAACCACAGTGATTCAAAAAGTTGAAGATATAGCGATCACAGTGAATCGTACACGTGGTATTCGTTGTGATTTGTATGGAACCAAAGCAGCTGCAACACTGGCATCCAATGACTATAACTACGCTTGTTACATAGAATGGCGAGATTTACCTGAAGGTTTAACGTCTCAAGTAACAACGTTTCAATCAAAACTAACTGGAGCCGTAGCAAAACTCGGCACCAACAGCCTTGCTTATGATGCTTATATTGTTAATAAGTCAGGCAGTATTGGTAAAGTTGGCAGCGAAAGCGTGACATTTGAAGCCATTGCACCTTTGCCGATAGATATTAAATTAGACGATAAGCAGATGTTGAGCGCAGGTGTTTATAGTGTACCGATTAATGATCGGTCACTGGGGCGATATAAGGGCCAATCAAGTCGCGCGAATATTGACGTCAGTTTGAGTAATGAAAATGGAGATCAAAAAAGCTATCAACATAGCCAATTGCCTTTTGGTGAAGTTCAAACGTTTTCTGCATACGCGGAAAGATTAGGCGACTCAGTGTTGTGGGACAAAATCAAGTACAAATTGAAAGCTAATTATCGTTTGGCGCCAGAATTGAGTGTTGAAAAAGACTTTGATTTGATTGTGACTCCACACCCTTATATGCAAGTTATCATGGATTTGGATAGTCCTCGTTATGCATCGACTGACTCAATTAAAGCTACTATAAAATTGGGTTTACGCAATAACATGACAGGCTTGTTTGAATATGATGAACAGACAATGGGAACCGGATGGGATGTGTTTGTGGCTTTTAAAAACGGCACTAACTATGAACCTATTACTGCCGTCACTCAGATTGGCTCAGATGGCACAGGCATTGTGGAGCTGGATGCAAATATCATCTTTAATCGCAACGAAGCCGTATATGCAGTAGCTCGAGCTCGTTCTCCATATCCAGAAATCAACATTGAGAGAATTTCGACACCTCGCAGCATTACAGTCGTTAAAGGAACTGGGGTTGAAGGTAAGGTTGTTTCGCGTGTTGTGCAGTCACGAATTCCCGCAAATTTTGATATTCGATTTGATACCAAATCATTTAATGATTTTATGGTACTAGGGGATATAAGCTGGCAATTTAAAGACAGCACAGGCAATTGGGTAGCGAATCCTGATTTTGATGGTCGTCAGTACGTCTCTGTTAAATCTGTAACTCCAGAAACAATTACTGTACGTGCTGTGGTTGCTAACAAAGTAACAGGAGTTTTGACAAACTCAGATGAAATCACGTTGATTAGCTACGACGTACCTTTGTTGAATATTGCAGGTCCAAGCCAAACCATTTCAGGTCAAGAAATTGAACTTACTGCTTTAGACAATAGTGATACACCGCAAACCGATGCCATTGTCGAGTGGTCAGTGGATAATGGTGTGACTTGGGCTCCGGGTTCTGCAACATATAATTTGGTTGTGGGTGATGCGGCGTTGAAGATCAATGCTCGGATGAAATATGCGAATACTTCAGTTGATGTTGCTGCTGGACAATGGAGTCAGGCGATTAAATATATTTCAGTGACCAAGCCTAAACCGTTGACCGTGAACGTGACTAAGCCAAACATTGCTGAGATTGGCAAGGAAATCCAGCTAAAGATGCAGATCATTAATCCATTTGCTGCTACAGGGGTGGGTGTTCATTCCGAGTGGCTATTGCCAGATGGTACAGTATTAGCAGACGAAACCAGTCTTACATATATGGTAAATGATCTGGACTTAGATGCTTCTAATCGGGTTGTGATTAAGGCAAAAGCATGGCTTGACGGGTACAAAGATGTCACGCTCACAGAGTCAAACATCGTTATAAATACTTTCAGTTACGAATTTCCTTCTGAAAATGATTTAAGTTTAACCGTAAGTAACAACATTAAATTTGTTCCCTCTACGGGCTACGCTACGTTAAATATGCCATACATTAACGCGCCAGGAGTGGTATTCAGTTATCAGTGGACGTTTGAAGCTGACGCCATAAAACAGACCAGTACCACAGGTAAGTCAATGAACTTTACCGTAATGAAAGCTGGAGTGCATAAGATCACGCTTACGTTGTCTGATAATCGAGGAAACTTTGCTTATATCGATGGTTTTGCAGATGCTATTGAACCGGCGCCATTAGAGTTCACTGTGAATGATGTTTACTCTAATAAATTTATGAGAGCACCTTTGACGATTTCTTTGTATCCCAGTGTGAAGTTAAGCCACCCTTATGACTACATAAAGGAATATGTTTGGACCATCAATGGGAAGAAAGGAGAAGTTTCAAGCAGAGCTGTTGGTGTATTTGAAATGCTGCCTGTTGGTCATTACGATGTCGAGTTGGATGTAACGTCGAACTTCGACCAAAAAGGGAAATATACAGCGTCATTTGATGTTCTTGAGAATAAACCTCCTGTATGTGAGCCTAGTGTGCGTGAGCAATATGGCACTCATATTGTCGATGCTAACTGTAAAGATAGTGATGGAACGATTAGTTACTATCGTTGGGTTGTTAACGGCACAATCTTTAGTCCTTACGGGGCTCAAGTGCGGTTTAGTCAGCAAGATTTCCCTTCTGCGAGCATTGTGATTGAAGCGATGGATGATGCAGGTGGTGTTGGTGTGGGCCGAGTGAGTTTTTAGTTCCATACAACTAAATAAAAACCGTCATATTTAGAAAAATATGACGGTTTTTTTATTTGGGCGTCGTAAATAGACTCTGAATGAAAACCGCCACTTCAGAATAGGCTTTAAAATTGGCCCACAAGACAAGAATGTGGGCTTACGAAGTTGAAAAATGTTATCCCCAGTTTTTCGTTAATAGCAGTTGTCATCTTGCTATTGGCTTCAAAATTTACTCTTGCAGTACCGTCTCAAGAATATTCATGTCTGTTTGCGCGATATTTCCTAGTTGATAAAACCAACATCACAATCAAACGTGATCGCTTAATTGCTTTTAATCTGCCAGTTGATACGCCCTATTTCAAAAAGGGGAGTCGTTGGATAAAGAAACTGGTCGGTGTGCCGGGTGACAGAGTGATTGTGAGAATCGATGAGGTACTTATCAATGGTAAGTCATATAAAAACAATATGCGGCAGTTGCTTATGAAGATTGAATTATCTGAATCAGCAATTATCAGAGAATTTGTTTTAGCGGAGGATGAATACTTTATGGTCGGTGAAACACCATTGTCTTATGACTCTAGGTTTTGGGGCGTGGTTCATGCTCAAGACATGATTGGAGATGCTTATGCAGTGCTATAAGAAATGGGTTATTGCGTTATTTTTAGTGTTGGCGCCGCTCACGGACGCAAGATCGTTAGTGTTACAGCAAATCACCCCTGAGCAGGCAATCAAGATGGCCAAGGAGAAGGGTTGGTTAGAGGGGCTAAATTTGTCGGGTGAAGAAACAGCCACCTCAAAAGACGTTGAAGAGTTCATTAATAATGCGCAAAAGCAGATTAAAGAGATAGCCGGTGATGCGCTGTCAGCGGATGCCGCAGTTACTCGTCCATCTTCTGTGACATTCATGTTTGTTAGTTTATCTATGCCTCGAGCTTCATTGATCGATGCGTTAAAAAATGCCGCTTCTAGCAACGTCACAGTTTATATCAACGGTATGTTTGAAGGTGATAAGAACATTTTAGAAACGATGGCGCGGTTAGATGAAATGTCCAAAGATATGCTCTTTAAGCCGACGGTTAAATTCGGGCCTACATGGTTTAAAAAATACAACATTCAGAGAGTACCAGCTCTAGTCTATGACGATGCCAAGTCTCAAATCATTATGACGGGTATGACACAAATGGCATTTTTCAATGAAAAGGTCGCCACAGTTAAGCAAAGTGCTGATTTCGGAGAGTATGGGGCGACATTTCCCGTTAAAGAGTTGTCGCTGATAGAGCAAATCAAGCGCCGAATGGAAACGATTGATTGGGAGCAAAAGAAGCAAGCTGCTACTCAAAATTATTGGAAAAAGAGAGCGAAATTCCCATTAGAGCTCGCAGCAAAAGATGATGTTTTTTATATCGATCCTACCGTCACGATCAAACGTGATGTCATTAATCGAGCAGGTGTTGTGCTTGCAAGAGCCGGTAGCAAATTTAATCCATTAGCAGAAATGCCAAATGCGTACCTTCGTCTTTATATTCTAGACCCCACCGACCCAAAGCAATTGGCGTGGTTAGACACGAAAAAGGAAAGTTTTGATTACCGTGACCAGATCATTATCAACCAATTAGATGCTGAAAGAGGTTGGGATGGTTTAGCGGAGTTAAGGCGTCGTTATGGTCGAGATGTTTTTTTACTAGAACAAGAGTTGATCACGAAGTTTGCTTTGAAAGCAGTGCCTTCGATTGTAAGCATGGAAAATAATTTCATCAAAGTTAGTGAGTACAGCGTGAGGGACAAACTATGAAGCTTGTCTTATTGAGCTTAGGCATAGTGGCCGGCATCTATATAAGCTGGGAATATCCCAATCTCGCTGAACAAATTTTTTATGGATTTTTAGAGTTTGCTAACTGGATGGGCGGAGCTATTACATCGATGTTAGGAGGGGGGCGATGAAAGCATTTTTAAAATCGACAATCCTAATTTTGGTTTTGCTGACCACAGTTTCCACTCAAGCCGCGTCGCCAACAGATAATATCTGCAAAGATGCTGAGATCTGGACAAAAATCGTTGATCAAATCTGCTGGAGTTGTTTTACCGAAGGCTTTTCGCTCATGGGAATAGGGAAAAAGCCAGACGGTGCAACGAGCAACAACCCGTTCTGTACGTGTAACGATAACCTAGGCGTCCCATTTGCAGGGACAAAACTTTCATATTTTGCGCCACTTAGATTAATTGAGACTGTGAAGTTACCTTGGTGCTCGCCATCGCTAGGTGGGATAACGCTTCAGGATGACTATACAGGAATGGGTAAAGTCAATGCGTCTCAGGGGGAGGGGTTTTGGCATTCTCATTATTTTGCGTTTCCTTTAATGGAAATGTTGGAGATTTTATATATCGATTGCCACCAAGATGGTTATATCGATCTTGATTTGATGTACCTCTCGGAAGTTGATCCAACTTGGAACAATGACTTATTGGCCCTAATGCTGTCGCCTGAAGCTATTTTGTTTGCGACACCCTTAGCACAACCTTGGTGCGCTTCTGATTGTGCATTAATTTCTACCGATGCTGCGCCTGAATCGACATTTGGTTGTGCGGGTTGTGACGGACATCTTTATCCGTTTACAGGGAATATTAAAGGCCAAACAGACAATGTGGCTCAATCGAGTTTGATTGCCCAACGTATGATCAGTTCGCTCCATCGAAAAGGATTAGCAACAAAAACCATGGGGGAAAATAGCGTGTGCAAAGCGCAGATAGCGCCATTTACACCGCGTTCTCAATATAAGTTCAGCATGATTTACCCACGAGCCGAAGCAGAGGAAGGTGCCGATACTGATAGTTGCTGTCATCCTATGGGACAGTCTACAAATTTATGGTGTTTACCTGCTGGTGGACGAATGAGGCCGGGAATGGAAGATGCGGTATACATGCTGTGGCAGTTCAAAGAATGCTGCCTCACCCTTGGTTCGAGGGATTAGTATCGTATGATAGAAAAACACATATTCAAAACTTTCTGCGTTTATTTAACTTCGGTTTGCATGCTCGGAAGTGGTTTGCATTGGGCTTTCTTTTTTACTTTAGTTGGTCAAATGGCGGCATTTGATGTGTATGCAGTTGATGATTTAAAAAAAGAACTAGATTCGAAATATCAGTTAAATACACCCAAAAATGTTGATGGAAATAACCTATTCAACAAGATCATGACTAACAAAGATAAAGGGAGTCCATCATCGGGTAATGTAGAGAATGAAGTGTTAAGTCGCCCTGCAGGTGTGGGAACGTCCTTAGATTTTTCAGGTTATCAAGACATAGATTTCCATGATGAGTTTAAGCGTTATATGGGAGAAGGTATTCCACAGGGGGCGCCTAAAGCACCATCGATGACGAATGGTGATATCGACGTAGAGTATTACGAAAAAGCTGGTGTAAAGTTTAATCGGGATGACAATGGCAAGCTAGTGACGGAAACGATTGTCGCTAGTGAACGAGGGGCAAAATCTACCAGTATTAAAGCAAGCGAAGCTTTTACCAATCAACAAAGTCGGCCTGACGAAGAGTTTAATGCACCTGGAAATTACGGTAACGAAAGTGATTATATTGACGATTTGAAAGTTCAATATGGGAAAACTTCAGACGGTAAAACGATGAGTTCGGAGGCATATCGAGCGATCATGAAAGGAGCAGAAGTAAATCCTGCGCCTAGAATAAAATCAAATACATACTTTCTTGAAAACACAAATAAAGCCATAAATGACGCTCAACTAGGGAAGGGGATCTGGTCACAGTCATGTGTGGACCAAACAACAACCGAGACTGAACAAAAGCAGATGCCTATATGGGAGCCAGCAATCTGTGTACAACCAAATCACCAGAATTTAGACCATTGTGAGGTTACCAGAACACTGGAACTGAACCCGGGATATATTGAAAACATAACGCCTCAATATATTGAAAAATTTGTACAAAAGCCTGAAGGTTGCGCTGACAAAATTGGGTGGAAGCCGATTTGTCCTGATGAAGAATGCAAGCAGGTTGCAAAAAGAATTACTACGGAATCTCCACTATTATTGGCGCAATCTAGGAACCGAATCAAAGCTGATTTGTTGGATACATTTCGCTATCTTGACAACCCTATTCAAAATACCTCTGGTAATAAAACGAAGGTACAAGCCACAGTAAAAATTGAACATTGGGGTGGAGATTCAACTGGATTGCCACGATTCAAGCCTGTAGTTGGGTACTTACATGTTATAGATGGACAAGAATGGAGAGTTCTGAGTTGCGAGCGAACGACCTATGAATATTCCACATGTTTGGTTGAGATGTTAGAACAAATTCCATGTGATGCTGAACCAGGTGTAGAGTTTATATATCAAACTGAATATATTTCGCCCAAAGATTCCATCGATTCAATAAGATATGCTGGGCAGTATGGAATCACTTATGTGATTTTAAAGGATGACCTGCAATACGAATTGTCTAATTGTCGTTCGTTAGGTTCAATACCTCATGGGTCGGTTTGGGAATGTAAGGCCTCTCCCAGAAAGTCTGAATCGTGTAAGAGTGACATTTGCCCAATAATTCCAGCGTGTATGGAATATATACCTTCTGTAGAGATTAACCCATTTTGTACCTTTGATAAGTGGGAAGTCATAGAACAAAGCACACAAAACTATACACAGCAAGTCATTTCAAAGTTATCTAGAATGTTTGAAGGTGACCCCAATCCAGAACATATTTATGATGCTAAAAGTGATGGAACTGGTGGGTATCGTGTAGGTACATGGAAGATTAATGCGAAGGGATATAGTTGTGACCCGCTTAAAGGGAACAAATATTGTGCCGCGGTCTTTAATTCTGAAACAAATGAATTTGAAGAAAAATGTTATAAATATAATGAGTTGAAAGAAACTAAAGGCTCTTGCGAAAAATTTAAACAAAACCCTAGATGTGAAAAAACTGGGTCTAGTTGCGCCGAGGGTTGGTTAGATGATTCTACTGGTATCTGCTATATGTACAGCGATGACTATAGATGCGATGTATCTAACCCAGTTGTAATTACTAAAACAACAACGACGAATGTTTGTGCATCAATGCTGCCTTGTATGGGTAACGATTGCGCCTATGGTCAAGAAGAAAAGAGCGACGACTTTGAGAAAGCAGTGCTCATGGCTTCAATCGCCCAATCTGTAGAAGATGACGCTGCTTGCGCTACAACTGATCCGTCTACGTGTGAAATCTTTCCCGGAGAATCGGAATATTGTTCGTGGGAGGTCAGTGGCATGGGCAACAATTGTTGCGAAGCGCCGTCGGGAATCAACTATCTTGAAATGGCCGCAATGGGCTACAAGATGATGCAGACTGAAACCTTCAAAAATGTATCATCGACACTTTCTGGCGGGGTTACCGATCAAATTGGGGGCTTATACACTGATTTTACTTCAATGTTAGTAGATGGCTGGAATTCAGGAGCTACTGCGGTCGTGGATTTTGCAAGTTCCATGATGGGCGACCCCGAGTTTATGCAAGGGGCCGTTGATGCAATCACAGTCGGCGGGGAAACTACAGCAGATGGAATCGTAAGTAGTTTGATGCATCAAATGCAGCAGCAATTATATAACTTCCTTAATGACCTTTTACCTGATGCTTTAGCAGATATGTTGTTTGAAGAGGCTACTGCTGAAATGGTTGACCAAGGGGTTGCTCAAGCTGGTGACGTAGTTCTTTCTGAGGCAGCTAATACCTTTTTAAGTATTCTAAGCTTTGTCGGTTTAATTTATACCATCTATAACGTGGTAAAAATATTAGCGAACCTGTTAACTCAATGCGATAAAAATGAACAAGATATGGGGGTGAAACTGGCCCAAAAGCAATGTTTTGCTGTAGGGGGAAAGTATTGTGCAGAGAAGGTTTTAGGTGTCTGTTATTTGAGAAGGCAAGATTGGTGCTGTTACTCTTCAATGTTGTCGCGAATAATTGCAGACCAAGGTTCAAAGCAACTTGGTAAAGATATGGCGAGTTGCCCTGGCTTCACTATTGAAGAATTTGGACGAATTGATTTTGACAGACTGGATTTGTCTGAATGGTTATCCACAATGTATCAAGCAGACATATTATCAACTTCAGGCTATGACATTGAGCGCTTAACGGGTGATGGCAGAATGTATGGAAATTTATCTTGTGACGATGGCGATCCTAATTGCATTGAAATGAATAGAAAAAACGCAGACGAGAGAGCATTAGAGCAATTTGGAGGGGATGCAGATGGCGCCGCAAATCAGCTTAGAGATACATTTGATCCAAGCCAAATCGATTGTTCTGTCTATCCTCGACCAATGATATGTGAACTAGAAGGAAATTAAAGATATGCAGCTCAGGAGCTATTAACCTCCTGAGCTGTGCCGCGGTTACTGTGCTGAACCGTAATTTTTTCTAACCCAAGGATCAATGTCCATTAGTTGTTCTATTGATAAGGTTGTTTCTGAAGATATGGAGGGCTTGATAAAAGGATAGATTGTTTGGGAATTTGAAACGAACGGAAATTTTGTGCGATTTCTAATAACAGGAGAAAAAACATAATATTTTCCGTCTAAATCTAAAGATAAGCCTCTTCCTAAATAAAATTTTTCGTAACCAATGACAGCAAATAGGCCTGATTCTCCTTGCGGATTGACGGTGGCATATCTAAGAAGCTTTGGAATATCATGGTGAATGAAATTACACGTTGTGTCGGGGCTTAGATTCATTAACTCTCTATTTATTTTACAATTTTCACCATTAAAAGTTAGCTTGACGGAGCCATTTTCCACAGTCTTCATTTTAAAAACCAAATTACGTTTTGTTTGCGCCTCAGAAATTAATTCTTGCTCAATTTTATCGAATACTGCCTGTACATCACCTCGTTCAGTGACAGGGTAATAAACAACACCATAATACGTATGAAGAGGTTCATTTCCTTGATTGGTACCCAACATACTTAAAAATGCACCTCCTAAGCCACCGCCATTCCCGAAACCAATGATCGCATCTGCAGCGTAAGAACCTGCGCCTGGGGTTGTGTCTGCGTCCTTCGGTCTATTTGCATCAGTTAAACCGTTATGGAATCCCAGTGAGCCATCGATGACGTTCATCGCAAAACTTTTGGCAGGGTCATAAACAAAGTCTTTATCGCTTTGTGGCTTGTAGGGGTCAGTTGAAGCGCAGCCCATAAGCAGTGCCGTCGCTAAAAGCGAAATGTATAAACGTTTTTTATTGAATAGGCTCATTTGTAATTCCTTGTTTTAATTTACTAATGCTAGAGTATCATCGTTTTTAATTACGGCAACATCGAAATATTAGGCTATTGAGACGTCTCCAAACGGAAGTAGAAGAACAACATTGGAGACAGTTTACGGCATACCGAGGCTCCTAGATTTTGATTCAGGGCAGTAATTCGTCGCTGAACCAAGGTAGCGTCATTATTTCAGATGGTACTATCTCGATTCTGAAACTGGATTTGAGGATTTTTCGGTGGGTTTAAGTGACGAGCAAGCACGAGCTGTAAAAAGTAGCGATCAACACAATTTGATTGTTGCGCTGCCTGGCGCGGGAAAAACTTTTACCATGATTTCCTTTATTGAAAATTTGGTGCAAATACCAGAGAACAAAATCTTAGCTTTAACATTCACTAAAGCGGCGGCTGAGGAAATGAAATCCCGGATAGGGAAAAAAGTGATGGGATTACAGCGTAAACAGGTACACATATCGACATTTCACTCTCTCATCTTGAAGCAGACGCAACGACATCCCTATTTTTCAGGGAGAAAGTTGATTAATGGCAATACTGCAGATCGGGTGACAGCACATATTGCAGAGTCGTATAGGGTTGCACTCGATATTTCTGAAGAGGTTAATATAGTAGAAACTGTCACACATAGTAAAACGGGGAAAGAGTTCCGCGAGCCCAAAATTAAGATTACGGCAGTGCCTTTTCGGGTAGTCAGTAAATGGTTGTTAAGTGAATACATCGCCACGCCACACCATGAGGAAGTCGAGGTGGATTACAGCTATGTTTTTCCGCGAGGCATAGATGATTTTTACCAATACTACCTAGAGCAGTTGGCCAAGTTAAAATATTGGCCAATGGATGTCATGTGCGTTGAGATCACTCGCGCGTTGATGATGGGGGACATAGAGCCAATCAGCTGTACTCACCTGATTGTTGATGAGTATCAGGATACCGACAAAGTGCAGTATGAGTGGATTAAATGTCATGGGATAGCTGGCACAAAGCTCACCGTAGTTGGGGATGATGATCAAGCTATTTTCAGCTTCAGAGGTTCATTGGGCGTTGACGGGATGAGATTGCTGCAAGCTGACTTCGACGTTAATTATCATACGTTAAGCATCTGTTTTCGATGTGGTAATGAGATTTTAAGTGCGGCGGGGAATTTAGTTAGTTTCAACAAAGAACGTATTGAGAAAAATATGTTGTCAGGCGCCAAAGAGGATGGAGACGTGTATCTGCACGCATTTGTGGAGGCAGATGAGGAAATGATTCATTTATGTGAAGGTTTGTTGGAGAACATAGGCAGATCTAGGGCTGTGTTGGCGAGAACAAACAAAGAGCTCGATGTGATAGAGAGTTACTTAACGTCGAACGATATCGAATGTAACCGTATGAATGGTTCGTCAATTTGGGAAAGTGATAATTTAAGGATTTATTTACATTTCATGGGGACAATTCTACAAGTAAACAGTGCTGAACATCTAACGCCCATACTGGTTTTATTGAATGAATCACAGGATAACATTCTAGAGATTAACAGCACTTTACAGGGGCTTGGTTTTGGTCATTGTGATGTAGATACAGCAAAGTGGCTTGAGATGACAAAAAAGTTGTATCACTTATGCCAAGAGAGTTGGCACTTAGCGTCCACTACAGATACGGATAAAATGAGAGAACTGGTTGAGCGTGTAAGTAATCAGTTTGGCGGGATTATGTCAAAAAGCGTGAAGGACTTTAGTTCGCTTTTCAGTGATATTTTAATAAGTATGAATGGCAGTTCGCTTGCTAACCGCGTTGAAGCAATAGAAGAAATGTGTCGCCGGCGCAAGAAAAAAACAATGAGCAATGATGAAGTCGTATTAACGTCATTCCATGGCTCCAAAGGGCTTGAGTGGGATTGTGTTTGGCTGGTGGGGTTAGATGCAGATAACATTCCCCACAGAATGCCGAATGTTAAAATTAATGACGTTAACGTTGAAGAAGAGAGAAGATTGCTTTACGTAGCCATGACGCGTGCTAAAACCAGACTGAATCTATCTTGGGCGGGTAGCCCATGTAAATTTTTAACTGAAAGTTTTTCTGAAGAAGATTTGATGATGAACGTCTAATTTTTTAGAATGGTTATTGAAATTGCAAAAAACTTGATGTACTTTTTACCTGTAGTTTGCCTTTTGCTCACTACTATCAGAGATGATGACAATTGGGGTTCGCCCCCCACATACAACCGCTAGCTGTGAGTTTAGCAACAATAAGGGTTAACGCCCTAGCGTAAACAGATGTGTTTACAAACCGCTGTAAAGCCGACAATGTTCGGTTATTCAACCCAGTACACAACCTAATGACATCTCAATATCGCAATGTAAGATAGCGATATAGACAGGTGCTTTTAGCATGTGTATTTTTTCAAGTTTCCTCAATCGTTTATCCCTATTATTTTATTTCTGCCTCTAGGTAGTTATTTAAATTTTATATAAGCGCATGTCAGCTAAACATGGGAAACATTAGCGATTAAATATCTTTCGAGGTATTTGATGACAAACGTGCGAGTTTTCCTCGAAATCAGACCACGTTTAACCCAATCTAACCCCAATTAAGCAACTCACCCCCCAAGGGACACATCATCCCTTGTGGATCATTGTGTTCTCTTGGTTTTATCGTCCCGGAGGACACACTATGGAAATCGCAATCATCGCTACTTTAATCATTCCTGCATTAATCATTAATCGCGTTATCGTTCAACCAATCCTTTGGTTTGCTGCACGTTAACAATTTTGATGTTCTTGAGGCTAAATAACACCAAGGATTACCCGTTTGGGTAACCCTTTTTGTTGGCCTCTTCAAATATTCCTATTTGCGGTAGGGGCATTTGATGAGGTCAACAAACTAAAATATTAGGGTGGTTTTTATGGAAATTATTATAGTGGTTTTAATGGCGATCCCAGCGTTGATTATCAACAAAGTTCTAGTTCGTCCATTGTTATGGATTATGGCTGGGCGCTAATCACTATGAATAAAAATGGTGGCGAAGATTAAAGTCTTCGGCGGTAAAGCCGCGAGTGGTGGGAAACCACCACTCAAACATTACAAACCCAAGTCGATTCGAGAGTCGATTTAGGTTTGTGAAGTTCCTCAATCGTTTATCACTACTCATCTAATCTTTAAGCCTCTTTTGGCTTTGGATCATTTGAATATATAAACGCATGTAAGCTCACCATGGGAAACGAGAGCGGCTATTTTCAGCAATGACAATAGTGACCGGCATTAATCAATATCAAAGCGATATTGGTGATGTGAGAGCCATTTGGCTAACAACCTACCCATTGGGAGACACTTTTCCCACTGGGGATATCTGTCATTCCTTTTGGGTTTAACTACTTATTTGGAAGGACACATTATTATGAACAACTCTAATCAAGCAACTCGTCAAAACTCAATCGTTTTTACTGGCAATGTTTCTCAAGTTAAACCGTTGGAAAATGGTGGCGCTGCGATCTCGTTGGCATATAACGAAGGTTCAATGATTAATGGACAGTGGGAAACAAAGGACACGTTGTTCTTGGAATCCTACCTGCCTGCAAAACTGAATTTTATCCCGAATGTTGGCGATAAAATGACGATTTCAGGGTTTATGGCATCGAACAATTACCAACCGCAAGGTGGTAAGAAAAAGTTTGGCGTAAGAATTGTTGTGAATGAAATTACTGAGTATTCCCCTAAACAGGCTTCTCAGCAACAACATGCACCGCAACAGCAATATGCACCACAGCAAGGTAGTTACCAACATCAACCTGCACCGCAGAATGCTCCACAGCAACATGCACCGCAGCAAGGTGGTTACCAAAATCGACCTGCACCGCAGAATGCACCGCGGCAAGGTGGTTACCAGAATCGACCTGCACCGCAGAATGCTCCACAGCAGAATGCACCGCGGCAAGGTGGTTACCAGAATCGACCTGCACCGCAGAATGCTCCACAACAATATGCACCGCAGCAAGGTGGTTACCAGAATCGACCTGCACCGCAGAATGCTCCACAGCAATATGCACCGCAGCAAGGTAGTTACCAAAATCGACCTGCTCAACAGCAAGGCGGCTTCCAAAATGGAGGTGGCTTCGGTCATTAATTAACTTCAACCCTAGTGGGAAATCTTTCCCACTAGGGCATGGTTTCGCCATTTTAATCAGGAGAAATCATGAAAAATTTGAAAAAAAAATACACTAATAGTCTCAATACTCTAGGTATTGGCTTGTTCTTCCTTGGTACTAACAATCTTGCAAGTTCTACTGTTGTCACGGTAGGTTACTGTTCGATGGTTGTACTTGGATTGTCGCTAATGTTTAGCCATTTTGCATTAACGCTTATTGATGGTTGGAAGTTAGGAGGCATCCGTAACGCGGTATCTTCAATTTTGGTAACATATTTACTAGATATTGGAGTAGCGTTGCTCGGTGTTTACCAAAGTTTTTCACCAATGGTAAGTGCAATAATGGTGGTGTTAGCGGGAAACCTTATTGTTTTGCATTTTGGTCTGATTTGGTTACTGAATAAGTATAACGGTGGGTCGCCTTGAACACTGTTAATTGCTCGAAATTGAATCAAATGCTAAAATCTAAGGTAAGGACATCCTTATGAGTAACTACATAGTGTCACCTGAAACGTTTATTTTGTATTCATTAGCTGGTTTTTCTGTTGCGACTTTAATGCTCGTAGCAGTAGGTTGTTTCGCCATCAGGCAAAATAAAAACAAACAACCTAATAAATAACACAGTTATAAACAACTTACCCTTGAGGGACACTCCCTCAAGGGCTTGTGTTCCTCTAAATTTGGAGAGAAACACATGAACAATCGAAAAACTTTATCTTCTCAGGCCGCTTACTTGCGTAGACGCAAGCAGAAGATATTAAAAAAACTTAAACAAATTCACGATACCAAACGAGCTGACGCAAAGTTTGCTAAAACTTCGCGCCTATTGTCGCGTACAGACTCAGAAATGAGTCAACTCATGAATTCAGTTAACTAATCTAAATATTTACCACACCCATGCGGGAAACACCCCCGCAATGGGATTGGTGTTTTCTCGCGATCCCGGAGGATACACCATGCGCCGATCAACTTCTCAAAATGGTCAGCCATTTTGGTCTGATCCACAAACCATTCACCACCAATTAGACAGCGACATTGTAGCCTCGATGGTTAGAGGTAACGAGAAATGCAGTTTGATGATGATGATGGACCCACACTTTGAACCCAAAAAAAACCTTTATCACATCAAATGGACTAAAGATGAAATCAACACTCTCTTAGAAGGGATGTTGGTGCGGTCTTTAGAAGTTTTACGTAATGCGGAGCCATCTAACGTCCTCTTTAAAGAAGAACTTTTATGGCAATCTACACCGCAATTTGCTGAGATTTGTCGTTTGATGCACCTAGATCCATCCGTAATTCGGTATGAGATCAGGCAGATAATGTCCCGGTACGGCAAGCAAGTAGAATTTGACTTACTTGCTGAGTTTACTCACTGGGTAGATTTTTTTGCTGTGGAATTCAAAGAGAAAATTGGTGTAAAAGTGGTAGAACAAAATTTGTTCAAAATTTTACTTCAACATTGTGATGGCCAATATGAACTCACTACTCTACTAAAGCAGATTGGTGAACTCATGGACGATTTGTATCTCGCAGGCTACGGCCGTAACGAGATGGTTAGTCTATTCGCTGTCTCAATTAATAAAGCTTAACCAACACCCAATGGGCGCATTTATTTCCCATTGGGGATAAGTGCGCCTTTTTACTTAGTCCTGGAGGACGCACTTATGTCAGTAACACAATTAAACACAACATCAAACAACGTAGTCGATTACTCAGAAATGGAGCAGGTGGCAGCACAAGCGATTTTCCCTGAGTTATTCGAGCAAGGCAGCACCGCAATGTTAAAACGCCGCAAGCATCGTCACCCTGATTGCATAGCATCGAATTCGATGTATGTGCCTGATGAGGAAACGGCAAAACTTGCGTTGGTTTGGCTTATGGCACCGCAGCAATTGCTAAGTTTAGGTCTGCAAGGACACACCGGGACGGGTAAAACCGAATTGGTCATGTACTTAGCAGACAAGCTTAATCTCCCTATCTATATCGTAAAAATTCATGCTCGCATGAATCCACAAGATCTGGAGGGGAGCTATGTGCTTGATGTGGAAAAAGGCCAAACGGTCACACGTAAAGAATACGGCCCAGCAGCCAAGGCTTACCTCAATGGTGGGATCTTGTTGTTGGACGAATTCGATAAAGCCAGTGGTGAACTAACTTCAGCAATGCATTTGCTTGTTGAAGGAAAGCCATGGCCATTGGAAATGTTCAAAGAAACGATACAAAAACATCCTCAATGTTTTTGTGTTGGCACAGCAAACACCTATGGGTCTGGTCATGATGAACGCTATATAACATCAAACCAGATGGATAGTGCATTTTTGAGCCGCTTTATGTGGCTTGAAACGCATTATCCAAACATAGTTCAAGAGTCAAAGATCCTTGAAAAGTTTGCACCTAGATTACCGCTTCATCTACGCAATGACGCCATTAAGTTGGCAAATGCATTTCGTGATGCCGCTTTAGGCACAAAGCGAGATGGTGATGTGAGTGATCCTATTCAGTGTATATTTTCAACTCGTGTGCTGGTTGCTTGGGTTTACTATATCCAAGCTTTTGGAGCGTTTCGCACTTTAAAACAATCTCTTGATTCAGTGTTTTTAAAGTCGGTTCCTGCCGATGACGCTGAAATTGCTAATGAGATTGTGAATAAAATATTTGGCGATGACATCAATAAACCATTGAAAGAAATTCTTGCAAAAAAGTAATAGTACCTGCAGCAAGTATCGACTTGAACACTTTGCCTTCTGGCTTAGTGTTTGAGGCGTTTAATGAAAACTCTGAGAATTGGGGCGACGGATCACGTTGGTTCGCACGCTCTAAAGATGATGGGTTTGTTGTTGTAGGTATTGTGCGAGAAGGTAAGCCCATAGTGGTATCTATTCGTGATGGTAACAGCCATACACCGGCTGGGATCACTAAGAGTTATAGACACTTAGTAAGCGAAAATATAGATGGCAACATTGAATTGAAATTTGCTAACTATAGAACCACATTGCTGACAGTGGAACATACAAATTTAAACTTCACTTTGTATCAACAGCTCTGCGGAAAGAAATGGGCGATAAGCTCATATACTGGCAGTGCAAGCGACAAGGTGGTTGTTATGTTCAAAAATGAACAAACCCTAGACCAATGGGCGCTGTATGAAACTGACATTGATTTATCAGTACCAGCAGGCGTCGCTAAACGAGATAAGTTAATCAAGTCCAAATTAAGTAAAGGCTATGTAGTCGGTACTCTTCTGGCTTATAGCTCTCTCATCAAACTTTAAAATTACCCAACCCATAAGGGATACACTCTATCCCATATGGGTAGATGTATCCCTTTTTTGTCCTAGGAGGACACATCATGGATACATCAACATCAACATCAACAAGTCAAGCATTAAACACCACAACCGAAATCTGCTCGCGTTTAACGCAACTAGAAGAAGGAGTGTGCGTGGTAAACGTCATTACACTCGCCGCTTGTGGTGAGAAAGCACTTCCGAAGGTAAAAGTGGAGCTCGATGGCAAACTTGAGGATTCGGACTCTATTAAAGGAGCTAAAATCCGTTGGTTCCCAAAAGAACCACTGAATTTCGTAAGTAAAGCGAAACAAGCTATCAGTCGTACTTTGAATGCTTACGGTGTTCGCTGGGGGGACATGACAATCGTGCCTTTGGCGCGGTTAGCTGAGCTCCAAAGCGAGATCATGGCAATCGAAGCTGAATGGAAGCTCTCGCTTGATGACATGCTTGATAATTACGATAGCCTCGTAAGTGATTGGCAAATGTCTAACTTGGATGTTGCAGATATTATGCGACGTTACACGTTAGACAGAAATGAGTTTGGCGGTCGATTCAAAATGAAGATGTTGCCCCCGGTAGCATTTAATCCGTTGATTGCTGACGGTGACACTGAATCAGCTGAAGAACTTGCAGAGGACATACTAGGCAATCTTTATGAAGAAGTCTCAAAGATGGCTAGCGATATTTATGATCGCTCATTCTTTGTTGCTGACGCATCAGGTCGAAAAGTTGCCCGAACCAAAGCTAACAGACGGATCAAAGATTCGTTTCAACGCTTAATTTCTAAGTTGCAAGGCTTATCATTTCTCGATAGCAATATCGAAAAAGTGGTAGCGCAAACGAATGAAGTGCTAGATTCCATGCCGAAAGCTGGCTGGATTGAAGGTGCTAATTTGGCGAACTTAGCGCGTTGGACGTTGGTTATGTCAAATCCAGACATGCTGAAGAATCATGCTTCTAATGAGTTTCTGTTAGAAGAGGAGCCTGAAGTAATCGTTGATGATTTTGGCGTATTAGGGGAGACAGTTTCAACCAGTTTAGATGAAGATCTAACAGTGTTTGAATCCGAACCTGAACAAAATCCAGATCCATTGTCTGCTGAAATTTCAGTAGATAATTCATTTGGAGTAGCAAATCTAGATCAAGAGCAAGATGATTTTAGCTTTGGTCTTGGATTTTAAACCCCAATGGGAGTACATCTGTCCCATTGGGGGATCGGTGTGCTCCTTTCAAGTCTCTTGGAGGACACACCGATGGCTACACAAACTAAAGCAAAACTACTGAGGAAATACAATAATATCAGTAGAGTGCTTACAACCAATAACGATCTAACTATCCAGTTTTCCGGGAATCATGCTTACTATGTTCCAGGTCTGATTAATTTACCTGCGGGTGATTTTAGTGATGATGATTTTATCACTATGTCTCTGGGGTTTTGCGATCACGAGCTTGGGCATGAAAACTACACCGACTTAAACTGGTATGAGCTTGCGTCCCAAACATCGCCGTATCTTCAAAGTCTGCTTAACGCCCTTGATGATGTTCATCAAGAAAAGCGTTTAATGGCAGACTTTCGCGGCACCAAAACCACATTGCGTAAGCTTGTAGAGCTTTGCAAAGTAAAAGGTTTGTTTCCACCGATACCTGAAGATACACCAGTACCTAGTCTATTACACGCATGGGTATTGATGAAGGGACGTTGTTACTTAGAACAACCCGTAACCGACTTGTTTATTCAAGCTGATTCAGCGGTGTTGGCTAAGTTTGGAGAGCAATTTTATAGCGATCTTCATTCACTCTTAGACGGCTCTATATTAGATGGCTTAACAAGCACTGAGCAGTGTTTTAAAGCCGCTGAATCAATATATGAATTGCTAATTGAATGGGTAAAAGATCAACAACAAGAACCGAACGACGAGACCGATGATAGCGAAGGTAACTCAAGCGATTCAGACGATGCTAATGGCTCTGATGATAGCGACGGTGACTCAAGCGATTCAGACGATGCTAATGGCTCGGATGATAGCGAAGGTCACTCAAGCGATTCAGACGATGCCGATGGCTCTGATGATAGCGACGGTGACTCAAGCGATTCAGACGATGCTAATGGCTCTGATGATAGCGACGGTGAGTCAAGCGATTCAGACGATGCTAATGGCTCGGATGATAGCGAGGGTAACTCAAGCGATTCAGATGATGCTAACGGAAATGGCAAAGGTTCTCAACAAACTCTCAATGGTACTCAAGAAGCTGCATTAACTGAGAAAGTCTTAACCATGCTTCAAGAAATTGAAGATTTTGACGATGATTTTCATGAGAAGTTAGCCGCGGCTATTGATGAAATGGTCAAAGATAATCTAGATGGTGGAGGATTTTTTGCGTTGCCTATCAGCAAAAGAAACCATCAAATTAATCTATCGGACAGGCGTTACATTAGTGAAAACTGTCGAGGATTAATCGCAAAGATTAAAAATCCATTAAAACGGATTTTTCACGACCAAAACTACGTCAATCATTCATACAAAAACAGAGGTAAAAGCATAAGTTCATCTCGTCTAGCGAGTGTGGGCGTAGGCAATTCCAAAGTTTTTGATAGTGAAACCATCCATCGTTCTCCGAACGCGGCCATTGCTTTAATGGTCGACAAGTCAGGCTCGATGACTGAAGCCGACATGATCATGGCCAACAGCGTTGCTTACTCACTAAGCACAGCTTTAGATGGTATTCACGGGGTTGAATCCATGGTTGGGTATTATCCAGTGCTCGATAATTCGAGTAGTGGATATAAGGTTGCAGTAGTAAAACCATTTGGAGAGAAAACAAGCCAAGCAGCATTCAATATGAATTCTGATTTGGGAACACCGACCGCAGAAGCGATCACAACCGCAGTATCGTACTTATTGACGAGATCGGAACCAAGAAAGCTACTGTTCGTGATTACCGATGGTGATCCAAACAGTCAGTCTCAGACCGAGGAAGCGATTGCAGACGCATTGGCGTTAGGTGTAAAAGTGTTTGGAATTGGCATCAAATCCAGCGTTAGTGGATTTTCAGAATCAGACTTTCAGGTGATTCATTCAACTGACGAACTGGTTAATGCGTTAACCAAAGGACTAAAACACGCTTTTAATTAGCGTAAAACAGATTTATCAACCCAAGGGGGTCTACTTTTCCCCTTGGGGATTAGTGTGCTCCCACAAAATGCCTTGGAGGGCACACTATGGAAAAGCTAATCACAGAAAAAAGAGCGAGTGGGTGTATTGCCGTTTACGAAGTTCGTAACGGCAAAAAGGTACTAATAGGGGCCTCATGGATAATGATCCCTCTTCTAAAACGGTAACAACAAGCACGTCTTAACGGCGTGCTTATCAATTTGCTTGCGGAAACCACCGAAGTTTCTTCTTGCGAGGGGATTTTGGGGTTTCCGTAGACAAAATTAGGAGAAAAATATGTATCAACCCACTCAATCTAAAATCAAAAAAGTAAAAGTACTTGTTCAACAACATGGTGGCTGGCGCAATATATTCGAACGTTTCAGTGGTTTAAAATTCGCTGTTGATCGATATCCTGCGCAAGTGCCATGCCCACAATCAGGCAATGGGAACACTGTGTTTCGTCTGGTTAAAGGTTGGGAAGAAACAGGACAAGCATTTCACAATCAAGTTGGAAAACTAACTGACGGATTGAATGTTATTGCATTTTATCTTAACTGCTCTATTCGAGAAGCTGCAGATGAAGTATTGCAAATCACGGGAGGCGACTACCATTGCATCAGTTCGAAAGAAGTATCAGTTCAACTTACCAGAGAAAATGCACAACGTTCTGAATATTGCAGTAAAGAGGAAAAAGACAAGCGATTAATGGCGTTGCAGAAAGTATACCACGAGGCTATACCTGCTCATCGTTCAGCAATTGCAATGAATTACTTCAAGAGTCGAGGGTTAACTTTGACCACTGAAGATATTCATTGTTTTTCTCACTCATTGGGTTTCCACCCGGGGCTTGATTATTACTGTACAGAAACTAAAGCGTTTATCGGCAAATTTCCTGCCTTACTTGGAATCTTTAAAAGTAAGAACGGCAGCAATTTAACGATTCATCGTATCTATTTGAAACCCGATGGCAGCGGCAAAGCTGAAGTCAGCAATCCTAAAAAGTTAATGAGCCCTCCTGATTACATGGGTGGTGGATCATTTCGTTTAGGGGAGCCGATGCTGCTTACAGGTGGAGGAAAATACATTGGTGTAACCGAGGGGATTGAAACAGCGCTCGCGCTCTACAATGCCAACCGATTGCCATGCTGGTCGTTATATAGTGACACCGTACTTGCATTATTTGAACCGGATTCTGACATAACACATGTCGGTATTTGGGCAGATAGAGAGCCAAGTGGTGCAGGACTGTCTTCGGCAGAAAAGTTGAAGGCGAAATTGAAGGGGCGAGGGATTAAATGCCAGATTTATTATCCTGAGTTTCTTAACACAGAAAAAGAAGATTGGTTGGATGTGTTTAATGCAGATCCTACGCTAATCCCAGGCTATGTAGCCTGATGATTATCTCTGTTACCTAGTCCCTTTGTAGGGGCTAGGTAATAGGGTTATCCATCACAAAAGGCATTAATCCAGTGCCTTTTGCGATGGATAACCTTACTTAAATTTTTATTGTGGAGAAAATTATCATGGCAAATTCAGAATTCGTGCAGGGTATATTTGACACCAACTCATGCATATTGACGATCAGTTCTAATTTAACGCGCTCATTTAAAGTAGGGAATGACATTTCACAGCTTGATAGCGATACCAGAATTGAACGATTGACAACGTGGGCCAGAGAAAAATTACTCATAAGCGATAAAGGAATAATAGCTGAAATTTGAAACTGTGGAGAGGCGGCGACTCGCAAGATCGCCGCCTCATAAACCCAAGTCGATTCGAGAGTCGATTTAGGTTTGTGAAGTTCCTCAAACGTTTATCCCTACTCATCTAATCTTTAAGCCTCATTTGGCTTTGGATCATTTGATTATATAAACGCATGTAAGCTCACCATGGGAAACGAGAGCGGCTATTTTCAGCAATGACAATAGTGACCGGCATATATCAATATCAAAGCGATATTGATGATGTGAGAGCCATTTGGCTAACAACCTACCCATTGGGAGATACTTTTCCCTTTGGGGAACTTTGTCTTTTCGATGGGTTTAACTACTTATTTGGAAGGACACATTATGAGCAACTCTACTTATTTAGGTTTTGAACCTTTTGATAAAGCACAATACAACCATTATTTCATTATGGAACATGTTGTAGACCATGATGGATATAGATGCCAAGAAAAATGTCCGAATTGTGGAAAAGATGCATCCAGACGTGATTTCGAGGCTTGTCATAGTGGAAGTGTCAATCAACATTATACTTTAGATTGTGAACACTGTGGATTTCATAGTTGTGACCGAGATGAGTGTCATAAATGTGAATACCCATTTGATGAAGACAAAGTATATAATGAAGAATTCATGTACCAGCATGATTTAGAAACCTTGGTATTCATAGCTTTGGACAATCTTAATATCGAAGATAACAAAGTTTTTGATGACATCAAAACAATGATTTATCAAGAAGAAAATGAAATCGATTTTTCTCGGTTTTATTTTACAGATAGTTTCACTTATCGGTTCAATTTCATGAGTTATCTATTAATAGAAATTATGGATAGAAGATTCGAAATTTGGCTCGACCATTTAGATGACACATTTTAAACCATAAATACAACCTACCCATTGGGAGAAATTAATTCCCTTTGGGAATGATGTCTTCCAAATACGTCTCTGGAGGACAAATATCATGTTTAACCACAAACAAGCGGTCGTTTACAAAAATCACACGTTAGGTTTGTTAAGTGAAGCGTTTGGCAAACCTGCCATTGAGATCCTTTATGGATTTATCTCAAAAGGTGGCAAACATTTTACTGACTCACCAATCTTGTTTGTAAGCCCGTCAGAATACCGATTAGCAACGATAGAAGACTTTGATGTTTTCGGCGTGGTGCATAATGAGAATTATCTTGTTGCGCCACTAAGCGAATCGGCATTAAAAATCGAAGAAAACATTGAACTAAGAACCCTCACCAACAAATTAAAATTTGATTGCAAAAGTGGTTTCTGTGGTCAATGTAAATCGAAACTAATCAGCGGCAAAGTCAGTCTCATTCAATCTCCGATAGCAATGTTGGATGAAGATGAAATTCTGCCTTGTTGCTGTAAATCCATCACCCCGATTGTCATACAACAACTTTAAGGAAGCTATTATGCAAAACATTGTAATAGATAATCTCCTTATGATGGAGTTGATCAAGGCGTTAGGAAATATTCTAACTGCTGCGGTGCCGTCAATTGCTGCGTATTACATCGGTAAAAAGGTGGTAAACGAACAAAAATTACAGAGTAAGTTAGATGTCGCATTAGGTGACATCGCTTTCCTGTTGGCAGTAGAGGATTTTCATTGCCGAGAACATCTGGTTACTCAAGGCAGAAGCAACAAACGAAATATACGTGATTGCGTCAAGCAAGAAACCGCTCTCGTTTGGAGCGGGCGAAACACACTATCCAGAATCGATAAGGCCAAAGTGGTAAAACACGATAGCGTTATTGTTCAAATGAATAAGCTTGTTAGCCCTGCCACAATGAAATCGAGGTACTGAGTGTGAACTCATTACAATCTACTCACATTATTGATAGTTAAACAATAACAATCTAACCCCTGTAGGGCATATCACCCTATAGGGTCGGTGTGTCCTTTAATTTTTAATGGAGCGACACACTATGAATCAACTTATCAAACTAAAGCCACTTCATATTCAGTCATTGGATGCTCAATTAATGGCGCATACAGGCGATGGGTTTGGGTACCGCAGCTTTCATAATGAAGGCGACGAGTCCTTACTTACGCCAGCCGGCATTTTGGTCCACAAAAAGTCGCAAATGCGCTTTGAAGTCCCCCTTCCATCATTCACTGTTGAACAGTTTGAAAAAATACCGTCCACGGGCGTATGGAAGACAGAAAGGGATGACCTCGAATGTTGGGCAGATATCAGGCATGAGTATGTGGGTAAGAGAACCCTTCTTTCTCATGTGAATGGAAAGACGGTCTTACTGATAGAAGATAAGCATTTTAAAATTCACAACTAACCCCGTAGGGCATATCACCCTATAGGGTCGGTGTGTCCTTTAATTTTTAATGGAGCGACACATGATAAATGCACATGTTATCTATTCAAAAATCCAACAAGAATCTAAACTGCATGGTTGGCCTTTAACTCATAGAGGCGATCTTGAAAGTGATGAGATTTTGCTTAAACGGGCGGAAATTGAAACGCCAAATAGAGAGTATATTTGGATACTTAGAGATGGCGGTACTTGCCTTATTCCTCTTTACGAGGGAATAGACCCGGTACATGTCGAAAACTGGTCTGAAGGGCGGTTTTATCACGCTGTAGACGACAAACTTAATAGTATCCCTAAGGCGATGGCTTTTAGTTTGATTAAAGAGCCGCCGTTTAACATTAAATCGTGTACGTCATTACCAATGCTGGTAGATAGGATGGATCGATTGTTAGGCTCGCCTTGGTCTCAAAACGAGACGTTTTCTCTTCACAATAGTAGCACCAACTTAGCTTCGTGGGAGTCGTGGAAAAGATCGTTTAATGAAAGCGGTAATCAGCTTATGGTTGATTTTATTGCGGACGTTCAGCGTCACGCCACAACACTAAATAAGATGCGTTTGGTCGCTTAATTCTTGTAACTACCCCAATGGGCATAACTTCCCATTGGGAGGTTGTGCCTTCAATGTCTTTGGAGGACACATCATGTTATCTCAACATCAAATCAACAAACAATTGAAGTATGAACAATTTAAAGCAGAGATTGCGTCAGAGTCACTAATACCTTGTGATTTTAAGGTCGGTGACTTTGTTACTTTAACCAATATTTATAATGTGTTCATTAGAAAGCCTAAGCAAGTTATCGGGTTTGATAACGATAGCAATTTTCCAGAACGTTTTATCTATACCGATGGTATTGATGATGCATATTGGTTTGCTAGCGCTCCTAGCCAATTGCACAAGGTTGAAACAACAAGTACCGGTTGTTTATTGGTACGCGAATTAACGCCGCAAACTTTGTATCAGTTTGAAAAAACGCTAATTGAAGAAGACCAAAATTGGACTCGACTAGCTTTTGAAAACGAACTGCATTGTGTGTGGCGGAATGATTCAACACTGGAGCTAGTGACCTATTGTGAAGGAGACATAATCTGGACCACGGCGTTAAGCAAAGAGATGTACCGAGCTGAGATTTTCATAACGGTTTCATTTTTTAACGAATTATGAGGGACTAGGTTATGTTTACGAGTTCTATAGCGTCATATCCTGATCGTGGTCCTTTTGGTGACAACAAGTATCGCGGAAATTGTTCAGGTCATATCGTTGCTGATTTGATCGACAATTATCTGCCTGCTGGTGGCTTGATCGTAGATCCTGCTGTCGGTGGCGGAACCTCGCAAGAGGTTGCTGCATCGAAAGGTGTGCGCTTCTTTGGCACCGATCTGCATAGTGGGTTTAATCTGCTAGTCGATGACTTATGTTCTACCGTAGGTGAAAAGGCTAATTTAGTCTTTTTCCATCCCCCATACGGCAGCATGATCCAGTATAGCGGTCATATGTGGGGTAACGAGCATAAACATGATATGAGCCGGTTGTCTGATGATGATTTTAGAGCTGCGCTGAAACTGGCGTTGCATAATATCTCGGACGCTACCCTCGCCGGTGGTCATTACGCAGTATTAATGGGTAATCACCGACGGAAAGGGGTCTATATCAACTGGTCTTCGATAACAGAAGCGCTAGCTCCTGATCCTTTGGTCGACGAAATAATCAAAATTCAGCATAACGTAGTAAGCAATTCATCTACTTATAAACAAAGTAGAACGCCGCTTGTTCGCATCATGCATGAAAAATTGTTGTTATTCCGGAAGGACCCCAAGATTAATGCTGTAAGCAGTTTTGAACAGTACGTGTCAATGATTGAGAGTGACTTAGCTCAAGAGCTCTTAGCAACGCTTAGACGCGTGATGCAATGCAGTTCATGGAGTGAGCACGAAATCTTATCGCTAATATCCAATGTTTATACTCAAACGAGTTTAAATATTGATTGGCCGGGCTTAGTGCGAAAGTTGTTATTGAGTCACCATTTTGTCAACGATAACGGGCGTTTTCGCCTTTCATAGTTGAACAATTAAACCATCCTAATGGGATCACTTCTCCATTAGGAGGTGTGATCCCTTTAATATCTGGAGAGCACTATGCAATCAAAAATCGAAACTCATTTAGCTGATTTAAAAGGTCTGCTTGAGGGAACTGTCAAACCAAGAACTATCATCGGCACTGGATATAACAATCCAAAATCGGCCGCTAGTGCTTGGCTCCGCATGCAACTGCACAACATTGAGAATCCCAATTCCAAAATTCATTATGTTGGTGTGACATCGAGCGGTAAGGCGTACGAAAGCGAGTCTAAGGCAATGAAGTCGAAAGCTTATCAAACATTGGTAAGTGGGACATTTAAAGCCATTAACAATGCAAGCGTGAAAGACTTCGGTATTATTCCATCGCGTTTTGGAGATGGTTACGAAGTGTACGCTTGTTTAAGTTAATAAATCAGTAATCCACATAAAAATCTACCCTGCAGGGACATACTAACCCTGCCAGGTTCAGTGTGTCTCTGTGACAATGGAGAACACACATGAACCAATATCAACGAGCAAAAGCAAAAAATATTAGTGAATTACAAGGAGGCAAGTAATGGTTATCAATACTTTGCCGCATGGCATTCATTATGCGTTAGCTCAACTCGCTAAAGGCGCACCAATTACGCGTATACACACACAATGGAGAGGTGAGAAATCATCACTAAACGTTGTTAGTTACGGTATTCGTGAGCAGAAAAAATATATGCATATTATTCGAAACAATCGAGAGTGTGTAGCATTTGAAGTGAGAGAAACTGAGCAATATTCAATGCGAGTCGCTATTGAGCAAGCTCGGGCTATCTTAGACAGCCTTTAATTTATTGGACCAAACTAGCCAATCTAATTAACTGGTTTCAATCGCAAACAGCAACCCATAGGGCAGAAACATACCCTATGGGGATCGTTTCTGCCTTTAGAATTAAACTATGATAATTGATCTTCCGGTAGTCGATAGTAATGAAATCGGGTACGAAGACATCTTTTCTACAGTGCCGTATATCGATGTAGATAATGATGGTGGTCGTTGTTTGATCCACATGCTTTACGTGCCACCGAGTCATCGGGGCAAAGGTGTTGGTAAATCATTGGTTAGAGATTTACTTTCAAATTTGTCAACTGATGTTCAAGTGATAAGGCTCAAGAGCGTGGCTCTTGGCTCCGGTGATACATTACCATTTTGGCTTTCGCTTGGTTTCACACCTGCTTATCGAGGTGATGCTGAGTCAGCTAGAATCCTTCAATTGGCCGTTAATGTGCACGACCTGCCGGCAGTTGAAGATGTGGTCGGTGAAGAAAAACATTATATTTTTGATTAATTTCAATTAATAACCCAAACAAATCAACTAAAACCCACTAGCTTGTTTTTTAAGGCTGGTGGGTTTTTACATTATAAACGATGGATTTTAGGGTAAAATTTTTTCAAATGGTTGCTAATCAATAATCAGCGCGGTATATCTCTTTATCGGGGGCATTTTGTCTCTCATCTTTTAAGTCGAGGTAAGGTATGAGTATTGGTTCGGATTTGGAAGTTGAAAACGCAGAGCATGAAGCTCGCGATGAAGATGTCGATTCAATTACAATAGAATCCGCTAAATTAATCGCACTAAAGAAAGTGCCTCGTGAGTTGGCTATTAAGCAAGCAATAGAGATTAAGCATCGAGAACAAGAAGCTTTAAGTAACCGTGAATACGATGAAGATGAAGAAGGGGTTATAAGCTTTTGGGATTCATCGCTGAATGGTTCTACTATTCCGAAGGACAAGGAAGCGCAAGTAAAAGCCATTGCATCTGAACTGAGAGCAAAGGTTGATCAACAGTTTTAAAGTTCTTTAACTATGCTGGATAGTAATTTGTATCCTTGGGGTGATCCTAGTCACCCCTTATTCCTCTACTACACTATTAAACTCCCTTCGCGGCGTTATTTTAGTGAAAATCTACTGGAAAGAGAGCGACTTAAGTGCTGTAGTATCATTCCGCCAAATTATTTAAATGGTTGCATTAAGGAGCTCCTATGAAAAGTATAAAAGTTATGCTCTTAAACATCCTATTACTAGGAACGGCGATAATCTTGTCAACAGTATTTGACCAACACCAAGCGGCACTATGGTTTGTATTTGCAAGTTTAATTATGGCAACACTCAACATCGGTAAACGAACATAGTTCAACGCGAAATAATTCAGATAAATCTTTTGAGGTGTTCATGTACAAGGCAGTATTTTTAGGTCTTTATATCGTGGCTTCAATCCTGTGCGGGTTTACCTTCCACGACTTAATAGGATGCGAAAATGCGTTGTTGGGCTCAATTGTTGGGTTTGCCTTAGGCAGTGTAGCTTTCTTCTTTGCGTTTAAGCCTGCTTCAGAATTGATATTTTCAAGTGGCCGGCAATAGAATTAGATGTTAGTTCAGTATTACTCTTCGAAGGAATATCTCGAAGTGAATTCTGACATGATAGCAATGTTGTTCGTAGGGTTTACTGCAACTGCCGCACAGGTACTCACTGCTTCTCGATAAAGTTTTGCGCCAACACGCCTAACGCCTTCGTAGTTAAACAATAGATCAGGAATACGGTCTGCAATTGATGAACCCCGCGGCACCATCAGTAAGCTAGGCAGTTTGCTGTAAGGGCAAATCAACATATAACGGTAACTTGGGTCGGCATGTGCATTGTCAGGGATAATTTCGAAAGCGCTTGCATTACCACCGTTTGTATATTCGTTGTAGAAATCTTCGAGCGCTTTTGGTTTGTTGGCCATCAAGACGTAAGGTCCATTGATTGTTTGAAGTAGGTATTCAAGCTCTATCCCAATGCCAAGGATTCGCTTTAGCTGAAATAAGGAGGCTGGTGGCAATGTTGCAGCGCTTCCGAGATACCAATTAAGCTCTTTTAGAGTAATGTTGCATAGCTTGGCAATATCAACCATCTTGCCTGGCCAATTTGCGAGAAGCATTTTTATCAGTTCTGCAGTGTTATCGCTGTGTTCATATTCGTCATCATCGCTCAGTTCGATATAGTCAGCGTTCGTGCCGCTCATTAACCACATGAAGTTGTCAATTGAATCTCTCTTGAAATAGCGAGGCCCGGATTCTGGTAGCGACTTTTCCCACGACGACAACCAATCTCCAGTTTGCCAATCGAGTTCGGTGTCATTGAGTGGTGCGCTCAAGGGATGAATTGGTTGCTGTAGCCATTGCATGATTTTAAATGCCTCTTTACCGCTGTGATAACTTGGCGCGATTCGGACATTTAGTAGATGATCATCTTTCGCATAACGAGATAAGGTATCAAAAGGTGTTTCTTGCGGTTGGGGCGGAGCCGAACTCGCTGTCATGGAGATATATTGCGCACTTTCTTGCGCAGACCTTAGTGAGCCTGGGTGTGATCTATCATTAGGCGCAGTAACTTGCAGTTCTACGCCAAGTAGTTGCAGTGCTTCGGCGAGAAACGGGCAAGCTTCATGCAGATACTTGTTGACGAGCAAAATATCAGGCACGCCCCTTAACCCTATGGCGTGCTCCCAAGCTGTGGTCAAGAAATCTATAATTGCTATAGGCGCGTCAAATGGTGTAAATGTCATCCAGCGAATGGGTAGGCCTGCGACTGTGAGACCGTAAAGCAAAATAGGGCTTAGTTGGTAACGCTTGGCGTCACTGAGTGTAATTGGATCAAGGATTTTAACGATACCGTGTTTGGGGTGAGCAAAAAGGTATCTCGCGGTCGCTACATAGAGGTGATGAATACGTGGCTCGGTTTGCATCGAATAACACTCCTATTTGAGTTAGTTTTACTCGGCACTAGTTTCGAAATTTGTAGATCACCGGTAACGATTACTAACGTGGCCACATGTTGATGTTTGAAAGCTGTCTCCAGAAATATACTCCAGATAACGCTACAGCAAAGAGTAACACTACAAACAAGCATAATGCCATGATAGGACCTAGCAAATTAAATAGAGGGGTGTAACTGAGCGGTAGAGTTCCAATCACAAAACACAGGCAATACAGAGCAATATAGCTGTTATTCAAATCAACCTTGCTTGGTACGGCATTAGCCACGACTGAAGAAGTGAAATACATCCAAGCTCCAAACCGCATCGGTTCACCAACGGCGAAATTATACAGTGCAGACAAGTCAATGATGGCTGGCGCCTGGAATAACCAATTAAGTATGCACACAACAGCATAACCGCCGAAAAGCGGGGCTATTCCGACGAATAAACGTAACACAGGGCTAATTATCGATGGTCGGTACTGGTACTGCACAAAGCCAAGTGTGCCGTCAGGCTGTGGTGAGAAAAAGGATATTTGGGTAATAGTAAACCGAACCAGAATTGCAGTAAGAGCATGACTGAGTTCATGGACAAATACACCCGGGGCCGCATAAAGACGAAACAACAAACCACGCCCAATGTTGGAAAATACCCTGTCGCGCAATAGCGATAATAACGTTAAGGTTACCCCTAAACTAATTACGGCTAACCAGCCTTCATTTGCCATAAGTGATTACTTAAGCTTAGTCAATACTGTTAGAGATCTCCATCTCCCTAATGCTATATGCATGGGCTATGTCGGCGCGTTCATCGGCGTTTTTTGCATCTGCCTCCAGGCGCTCAACCATCACTTCCAAAGTTTCCATGTGCTTGGCACGGCGTAGGCGTAATACATAGGTTTTCACAGTTTCACTAGCACTATTGAAGTTGAACATCTCACGTAACATTGTTTAGTCCTGAGCAAAAGATTTCCAAATGTAATTCTGAGGAAGACATTAACACCAAATGATAAGTCTCAACATAACCGATGCTAAAATATTTTAACTTAAACTATCATGTAAGTAAGTGGGGAGGACAAGCAAAAACATGGATTGCCGCGGAGCTGCGGCGGAACTCCTAAATGCAGGTTATGAAACCCTACGATGAACCAAACACTCGTCGCATCACTAAAAGCGATAATAATTGTCAGGTATTTCCAGAGATTAAAGCCGCGGCAGCGTTTGTTAATTCCTAATAGACGATAAACGCCGGTGACACATGCAAGGAATAAAGAATTGAAATCGAATCTGAGAGAGTTAAATGCTATTCAACCCGCTCCGCTGAGTGACTTTGTATTGCGGAATCTATTCGACATTGAAATTGAAATGGGGTGGAAAATTGAAAAGCACAATTGTGAGGTTACCCGCGAAACGGTCCCATACTCGCTAATAGTAGGCCATGAATTTACGATGGTTTCAGCTATTAGTTGGGGAGAATTATTAGATGGCCATAGTAACTCAAGAATGCCGGATTACTTAAAGCGTCTCGAGGAATCACAGAAGTATTTTTGTGATGACAATTGGCCCAAAGATGCCGGAGTTTGGCTAGCAAAACTGGATGGAAAGTATTACTTGGCTGGTGGTAAACACCGCGTGACGATTAATTACTTTCTACGCCATTTCAACAGTGAGTTCTTCAGTGACTCAATCGTGCTCCCAAATGTTAAAGTCCTTCATTATAAGCTCTTGTAAGTGAGCAATAAGGGGTGAACAAATCACCCCCCAAGGATACAAAATACTGTCCCACAGCTCTTGTAAGAACAATCAATAAAGGTTGAAAATTATGCAAATTGGCAAAAAATATTTAGCAGTTTCAGAAGCATATTCATTTGAGGATTTAGACGGTTCTCTAGTTGAATTTCAAGAGCGACGTCGTGAGTTTGAAGTATTAACTAAACCAGATAAAGTGATTACTGACGATGGACAACACAAAATTATTGAGAACTTACCAGAACACCTTAAGTCTGAAGATTGGTTTTGGGTAAGAAGTTTAGACACTGGCAGGAAATCATGGTTTAACCCTCTCAATTATACGATTTCACTCCTCTAACAACGGCATTGTTATCATCGATAGCGGTACTTTCCTTTGACAGCAGTGGATGTGACGCTATTAAGATGTTTTCGTATAACACACAAATAGTCATTACACTTTGGGCAGCGGTTGAGTAACGAACTGCCTTCAAAATCCAATTTACAAAATACACAGTGATATTTGCAGGTCTCCGTCTTAGCAATCTGCTCTTTAATTCTGTCAAATGTGGACTTGGGTGATTCGGCAGGTTTTTCTTTAGTTCGTTGATACTCAAGCCATTCGCTGCGTCTGGGATTGTAGATCCAATGCTTCCCCTTGATAGATGACTCAACCCAATCCAGCAGCAACTGTTTAGCCGATTTTAGCCTGTGTGATTCGCTGAATACCTTCGCGAAATGAATTAATTCTAGCTCTAACACAGCCGTTTGATTGTCTTTTCGTAAGTCATCATATATTGGCGCTGGGCGCCCCGGGTGGGATATGTAAAGGCATAATTTACGTTCAGATACCGCTATAACCATGTCAAACTTCACATCATTAATATAGGTATCTTGCGTTAAATCCTTCAGTTCATAGGTGATTCTAGTGTTTTTAGTAATGACATGATTTTCGCCACCCAGGTCAACATCAAGAGGCGGCAACATTAACAGGCATTGCTCCTTAAACAGCTGCTTAAGCATGTAGCGCACTGAGATATAGAACGAGAATTTACAAGCCTCAATTTCTTCCTTACTTCCTTCTTTGCAGTCATGGGCAAAGTGGGGGGCATTAACCTCGCCCAGCCGGGCGAGTAAAGCTATGCCGCACGATGGGCAAACACAATCGCAGGACTTACCCCGAGTTGCAATTTCCACATCGATATATACACCATCACTGCGTAAACCAAAGGGGATGAGGTTCATAATTACTTTCTTCTATCAAGCACCAGATGGAACATCAATCAGTTTTGAATTTCGGTCATGTTTCTTCAAAAAGGGTACGAGCAGGGGTACTTAATTGTTCAGAATAGAATTTTTATTACTCACTCACAAGGCATGATCTAAATTTTCAAATTTTTTATAAACATTGATATCATCACTGATTATTTATACAGTAATTTGGGAGTATGAAACTCATAATATGTCATGCGAGTGCGGGAATTTCGAGTTTTCCAAGTCCTGCAGCGGATCAGGTTCAATTAACCCTTATTCTTGTCAGTTGCTTGTTGAGCATCCTAGCTCGACCTGGTTTGGTCGTGCTGCGAGCCTGATTGAACGTTGTCCTAAAACGTCACCGCAATATAACTTATTTACTGCGTCAAAGAGAGGTCCAAATTTAATGAAAATCTTTGATAGTTTGAATAATCGCTATGGCCGTGATGTGTTGTTTATTGCAGCGCAGGGGAGTAATCAGAATCGGGCTATGCGCCGCGAGTTTCTGTCACCGCAATATACGACTAAATGGTCTGATATACCGACGGTTAAAGCGTAACAGTTTTCAGTGGCGCATAGCCGTATACTGGCCAAACTCGGAAACAATGAAAATCGGTCGAATGGCGCGTTTTTTGAGAAAAAACAACCGCGATAAATTTGTATTAATTTTCAACATTAAAAATAATGGGTTGACCTAGACCATCAACCATTAGAGCGCAACTAATCTTAACATAATATTTGCTTGCTCGATGGTTCTCTAAAATGGGAACAAATAATTCTTCGACTGTAATCCGTGCCAGTCTACGCTTGGCTAAATTTTCACCGTGCAGTGACATATCTCCAGTGAACACAGTTTCTACATTATCAAGCTTTTCCCACGCTTCAATTTTAGCTATATCGTTTCTAACCTTGTTGGCTTTTTCTACGTCCTGCGAGTCGCCCGAATCGACTGGATGAACGCTATAAGTTAGCAAAAAATGATGTTTCATGCTGTGTCCTATTTATGAGTGCTAAGGTAGGTTTCCCTTACGTTTCATATGGTGGTTAACTCACAGATATTCAATAGACATAAGTAACTTTATTTGTTTTCGGTGGCGGCTGGCCGAACTCGGAAACGATGAATAAAAGAAAAAACCAACCGAAGCTGGTTTTTTTCTAAGTGGGGGCTATTTGGGCTTTTTGGGTTCAAACGAGCTTGGGGAACTGGTGTAGCGACAATCTATACATATCAGATCACCTGTTTTACCGAATGCAGATGAACCGCCTATTTTTACTGCATCCGGTACAGCGTCACGCCATTCTTCTTTTTCTATATTATGAGAACCGCATTGTGGGCACTGTTTCATGTTTTAATCCTTTAAAAAATAAGTGCTTAAGTCGTTGATGCGAACTAACTGTTCCGCAATATGAGCAGAAGAACAACCCTGATCAATCATCCACTGCTTAATTGTTTCTACAAATTCGGCAAAGCCCACACCTTCAGCTTGTGCTTTAGTTAGTAGTTTGGATGCAGAAAGAGCATCTGAGGGATGCAAACCAAATTTTTTATCGACTAACCCAAAACAGTCTCCAATATTATCACTCCAAGCCATAAAGCCTCCTAAACGAAGTTAGATCTACATGGCGAATTTGCCATACAATTCATATGGAGATTAACCTATTCATTTTCTAGTGGTCTTTGCTAATATTTTTGTTTTCCGTTTTGCATGGCCGTAGGCTGGCTGAACTCGGAAACGAGTAATACAAAACGTATCATACAATTCATCGGTGACACTGAAATAACCAGAAGTAGGGTCGATTTAACACCATTTAGTGTTATATCAAATTTCATTTAACACCAAATGGTGTTAAATGGCCTTGTAAGTGATAAATCGTTAAGAGAAGGAAATTAGCCATGATTAGTATCAATTGATACAAATGAATAGCTTTATGCTCTGGCTTTTCAATGTGTTAGGTTTTTTAATGTGGTTTTGCTATGTATCAAATGATATTTAGAGTGGTAAGCAAAAGACTCTCTTGCTGGTAAGTATATTGTTTTCCGTTTTGCATGGCCGTAGGCTGGCTGAACTCGGAAACGAGTAATACAAAACGTATCATACAATTCATCGGTGACACTGAAATAACCAGAAGTAGGGTCGATTTAACACCATTTAGTGTTATATCAAATTTCATTTAACACCAAATGGTGTTAAATGGCCTTGTAAGTGATAAATCGTTAAGAGAAGGAAATTAGCCATGATTAGTATCAATTGATACAAATGAATAGCTTTATGCTCTGGCTTTTCAATGTGTTAGGTTTTTTAATGTGGTTTTGCTATGTATCAAATGATATTTAGAGTGGTAAGCAAAAGACTCTCTTGCTGGTAAGTATATTGCTTTCCGTGAAAGCCTGCTCTGGTGCTGTGTTACACTGGTTAGGCAGTGAATTAATCGCATTGTCTGCATATTCCAACAAACAAGGGAAATACAGACAATGAGCCGCGCTGACGCACTAACCCCCGCACAAATTCAACGAGTCCTGAAAACCTGCCAACTCATGCCGCACTGCCAAGGTAAACGCTGTGCTGTTGTGCTTTCTCATGCCGCTTTGCGCGTTACCGAAATGGCACTACTCAAAACTGAGCATATTCTGTTTGCTAATGGCAAAATTCGGGATGAAGTCAACCTGCCAGCAAACATCTGCAAATTTTTGAAGCCCCGTACAATCTGGCTTACCAATAAAACATCGAGAACCATTATCCAAGAATGGATTGAGTATCGCTTAGTAAAAAAGTGGGGCGTATCTGGCTGTGCTGATTACCAAGGGCTACTCCCTACATCGCGCTTTCTCTACACGGTTCGCGGTGCTCCATATTCGCTACAACCTAAGCCGCGAATACTCGACTCGGGCGAGATACGGGAATATTGGGCTTGTGACTCGCTAGAACAGGCTATGCGCGAGATTTATAAGAAATGTGGTCTACCATCAGCCTCGTCACACACTGGACGTAAGTCGTTGTGTACAAATGCTGTTTTAAGCGGCGTGCCAATTGAGAATGTGGCGCGAATACTTGGACACGCCAGCGCCGAAACGACTATTGATTATGTTGTGATCCAGCAATCCAGAATCAAGCAAATGTGCTCAATCGAATGGATCTAAATTGCTATATGTGATGGAATTCCAGCTAGTGTTGGTTAACGGTTTACGAAGACATTACCCGAGTTTAACTAGAAAAGTTCAACTTAACTGGTTTACCCATTGTAAACCATGACCATATTTGATAAGGTTTACCTATAGTAAACGGAGTGTAAATGCACGTAATATCAAGAAAGCCTTTTGCTGATGCAATTAAGAAGTTTCCAAACGATGCCTCAGCGATTGAAAGCACATACAACGTGCTAAAACGTGGTGACTTTAAAACCCCACAAGAGCTTAGGGCGGTTTTTGGTTCATTGGACAATTTTAAGTACAAGGATAAGTGGTGGATTATCGACATCGGCGGCAATAACTTAAGAATGCTGGCGTTTATCGAGTTCGTACACAATCGGATTTATGTAAAGCATATCGTTTCCCACAGTGAGTACGATGCGCTTTGTAAGAAGTATAGAAAATAGGAGGCTCCAATGTTAGCTGTAGCCGAATTAACAAAACTGGCGGGTAACATTATGTCGAATGTGCCTTTGCTGGCTGGCATTAGCAACGCAGCAGAACATCAGCAAGCACTTGAACTGATGGAAGAACTGTTAGATGACTATGACGCGAATCTCGTGGTTATTGAAGCCCTGAGCAACGTTATAGCGCGTTATGAGGATGAATCACTTCGGTTCGATATGTTCAACAGTAGACAGGCTGAACTTGATCCAGCAGTTGCCACGTTAAAAGTGCTGATGGATCAGAACGGACTGAATACCACAGACTTTGAAGCTGAAATCGGCAAAAAAAGTATGGTGTCGCAGGTATTGGCTGGAAAAAAGAACCTGACCAAAGAACACATTTCTAAGCTGGCTCAGCGCTTCGGCGTAAATCCAGCGGTATTTTTTTAACTCGGAAAATCGGACACGGCCACAATCACAAAATGTTGTGGTTCCTACCGCTCATAAAACACAAAATATGGTGGCTATTGTGGGTATTATTTCTCAGTTTATATATGTTGGTGATATCACCAGCCAAGAACGTAACCAAGAATTTGGCTATAAAGTGACTGCTGAAGATTCATTAAAGGGACTCGCAAGGCTCAATATCGAGTGCTTGAAGCCAAATAGTGATGACATTGAGAACTCTCAAGGTGTTGATCTGACAGCGACTGAATGCAGAGCAATTGCTAACATGCTTATTAACTGCGCATTGCTCATTGAAAATGAAAATGAATAGCGGAAATTCAGAATTGAATATTGATGATGAACGATTAAGGTTTGATAAGCATGTTTTCTGGCGTAATGCCTTGCAAACTGCATTAATCGGGTTTCTAGCCATGGTTGGACTTGCGTTGTTCTTAACTGACGGACAAATGAGCTTGGGCGATCTCTTTCACCCAATTATTTTAGTTCCACCTATTTTGTTAGCACCGATCATCGGCGCTATACGAGCGCTAAAATAGCACCATAAATAACAACGGAATCTAGGCATGACCTTGAAATTAACCCTAAGTCAGCAAATTGCACTAATTTGGTCGCTTACATCTCCTGTTATTTTGGCTACTGTGATCGACAAATCCGCGAGAATAGATGTTGGGTCTGTCATTGCATGGGGGGTTGTTATCGTAGTATCAATGATCCTTTTGACGCCTGAATTATTGCGCTGGTCGATGTTTAAACGATGGTTCGGTTGGACTGATGCGTTATCGGAACGGCAACTGCAAGCTATTTCAGGGCGTGATTTGCGAAGTTACTATCAAGCTGCAAGGGATGATGGTTATGCATTACGTGTTAGGCCCTATGTGCTGCGTATAATTAGCACTGTATTTGGGTTAATGATACTGACCTCCATACTTCCTTCGGTTCCTGAGTTGCCTATAATTGACGCCTTTGCAGTATTTTCCCTATGGTATCCAGCAGGTGTACTGCTGCTGATTATAGTGTCACTCCCTATTGGTCGGAATAAGTAACTTAACAGTAACGGAAAGTCCAAATGCTAGAGAAGTTATTCAATGCAAAATACTCAATTCTTTTAACTGTACTGTCGATACTGGCTGGCTACTTCTTAGTTAGGTTTCGCTCAGAGTTTGATGGTCTTGCGTTTCCAATTCAATTTTTTTTAATTGTAGCGGAATTGACGTTAGGGCTTCTACTCGTTGTCTTGCACATGAAAACTACTAGAACCAATTAACACAGTCAATTAACGGAAATTAAAAATGCCAAAGACAATTTGGAAATTTACACTAGAGCCAGAATGCACAATTGAAATACCAGAGAACGCGCAACTGCTTAGTGTCAGAGAGCAGGGCGATAAAATTTGTTTGTGGGCGTTAGTAGATCCAGATGCAAAAAAAGTAAAGCGTGATTTCGTTGGCTTTGGCACGGGGCACGTTGTACCTGATATAAATTTGACCTTTGTCGGTACAGCTCTCTTATGCAGCGGTTCTTTAGTGTTCCACATTTTTGAAAAGCATTAACGGAATTTCGGACACGGCCACAATCACAAAATGTTGTGGTTCCTACCGCTGATAAAACACAAAATATGGTGGCTATTGTGGGTATTATTTCTCAGTTTATATATGTTGGTGATATCACCAGCCAAGAACGTAACCAAGAATTTGGCTATAAAGTGACTGCTGAAGATTCATTAAAGGGACTCGCAAGGCTCAATATCGAGTGCTTGAAGCCAAATAGTGATGACATTGAGAACTCTCAAGGTGTTGATCTGACAGCGACTGAATGCAGAGCAATTGCTAACATGCTTATTAACTGCGCATTGCTCATTGAAAATGAAAATGAATAGCGGAAATTCACTCATGAAAAAGCCCAAAATGCCAGATACAGATCTCATTGAGTCTGAGTATTCAGATACGGATTGTGATTCGTTTGGGGAACCAGAAATAACGCTGGAAAATGCTCTATTCGCTCAAATGGCAAGCGCAGACCGCGATTACACCGAAGAACACGGCCACAGTGAAATTACTGATTGGGACAACATGCTGGAATGTGAAGTACGGCATTTTAATCACCAGAACGGGACTGAGTTTGATCCGGTTGAAATGCGCTATCAGTACATCGAGCGTCAAGAGAAGAAATGTGGCTACAACTAAGCGGAAAATAAGATGCAAAAAGAGTTAGGTGAATTACTTGTATTTATATCCCGAGTGGCTGTATCAGCACGAATGAATACAGCATACAACAGGAGTTCGATTGATAACCCTGATACACCGCGAGCTGCTATGTGGCTTACTGATATGCTGCATAATTTTGTTGGGGTTGGATCTGCCATTTCGAACGATGATCGAGCTCTAGCTTTGCGGGAACTCGATATTCTTAAAAGCAATTGGTTGCATGATAAATCGGAAATTGAGCGCTCATGTGATGTGAATAAGCATGTGTGTGAGTGGAGTGTAGACCAGGGCGTGGAACTGTTGGATAAACTGAAAGCAGCCATCGTTAACGACAGTGAAGGCAATTAAAGAGTAATTTGTTAGATAGGTAACATAAAATGGCTATACCGTTTGTAGTGCTCCATGGCAAGTTAGATAGAGCCACTAGGGTACGACTGGCTGTCTTAAGTGGTACTGCGTTTAACGACTCGGCTCGATTAATAACTATTGAGGATGTGCAGAATCAGTGGGAGTATTTAAGTAATGCAGGCCTCTGTGTTAGTCAAATTGTAGAGTTGGCCAATGGTGATGGCTCTAACATCAGCGATGCTCAGTTTGAGAGAATCATGCGCTCGTTAAATAGTTACTTATAGCGTTAACCTTAAACGGGAAACGCCTCTATATTAACGGTATAATTGGTCTTAACTAGATATTAGATAATAAAGGTGAAAATTGATGCAACCAGGTATGTTATCTCTACTGTCAGGCGGTATTCTCATTGTACCGATTTGCTACTTTGGTTTAGGTATGATTGGGGTTGGGAGTGATCTATTGACCATGCTGTCCGGAGACACACTTTCCAAAGCAATTATTGGAGCTTTATCAGTAATGTGTACAGTGTTATTGACGAATGGTTACTTGACTCTTCGTGACAGTAAGAGCCTCTAAACTTTCTTTTGTTTAGATTTCGGTGAAAGTGTTGCGAGACTTCCATAGCCTTGGCCCCGCAAGGAAGTTGATAACGAATTTCTTAAAGCTAACCAGATTTGACAGAGAGATGTATGTATAACAGCACACCTTTTGACATGATATCTAATTCATCGGTAAATTTTACATATTGGATGGCTGGAATCTTATTCCTTTATCCTTTAATAAGATTTATCACTAGCTTTTTGAACGTTGCTCTATACAGAGTTGCTATTTACTTCATTATACCAATCATCTACTTCACTGCCTTTATATTTTTCAACCCAAAGTTTCTAGATGGTTTACTCTCTGGGCTTATTTTTCCGAGTATATTTTTTGTTAGTTCTGTGATTGTTGTTTTTATTTCGCTTTATCTCAAAAATGATAATAAATAGTTCTTAGTATCTTTATTAGGAATTGTTGTAGAGTAATAAGAGGCGAACAAATCACCCCAAGGATACAACTTTTTTCCTCTCCTAAAGCAAGAATAAGTAACTAAAGTGAAATTTGTAAGTAAATGAAACAAGCCGTGAACGCATGGCATAAACATCTTAATTAGGGGGGGCTCATGAATCAACCGCAAGCTGAACACCTGAACATCAATGAGCTGAAACGTTGTGCTCATTATAACGGTATTAACACGGCTACCGTTCCACATGCCAACCTCGATGCCACACTGAGCATTAAGGGTAAGGCCGATGGCAATGTCATAGTTACGATGCATTCGAATCACTTCGCCAACTCTGGACCAAGTGTTTCACTGGCAGACCACATCGCCAGAGGCTTTGGCCTTGCACATTCTGAATTTAAACCTCGCTATACTTCATTCAAATTTGATTCAAAAGACAACGCTCTTACTGTTTGGGACAAAAAATGCCAATTCCGATTAATGTTTCAATCACGATAGTTAACTGATGTTCTTTGAGCCACTTTGCTCATTGATTAGTGACAAGCCAACAAAAATAATGGAAAGCGAAATGCAAAATGCGAAAATAGTCTGTATTACCGTTCTGGTAGGCCTATTAATGTTGCTGTCAGCAGGAATCGGGCAATTCGGGCAACTGATCCACACTCAAACTGATGTCAGGGCGGCAGCTCTTCAACAGTGGGCTGATGGAGATAAAGAGCGCCAGCTGAGCGTTGATGAATTTACGAAAGCTTGTCTTATCGGAGGGCCAATTGAACAGACAAATAGTGAGTTTAAGGCACCTATATCTATTGAAGAGTGCGCAAACTCAAACGGCTTTGATAAACTAGCTGAGGTTGTTCGAAAAACTGACCTGACAATTAAATCTTATGCTTGGCCTCTGTCGCTAGTAGCGAGATATTACGCAAGGAGCGGAGAGTCAGATGTTTGAATTATCACCAGAAGAAATCGCCATCATTCAGCAACGACGTGAAGAAAAATCTGCTCAGGAAGCGCGAGTAGGTTTCCATAAAAAAGCAATTGCTACTGCTTATGCATTTAGTGTTTGGTCTGACGAAAATGGCCTTGAACTTACATTCTCAACATTTGTTAATAATTTCAATTATCAAGAAGCTGACGGAAATACGATGTACGAAGCTGTGAATCGGATTTTTTCTGCTGCATGGCCTCTTCAGTAGTTTGAAGCTATTTAACGAACGCAATGGAATATCGGCATGTTTGGCAAACCTAAAAAGTTGTAGTGAGCACAAGTGACCTCGATGCTGCTACGCTTAAATTCTTTACCTATGTCAATTACTGCTGAAATGCCGGACGAAAAAGATATTGACCTGGGTTAGTGAGAGTATGCCACCCCCCCTGAAAATAGGTGATTACCTTGAAGTGCTTACCGGCGTGTGGGGGGACATGTAGTACCAGTTGGTTTCGGTTGCAGTAACTATTCATCGGGCGATGATCGCTTACTTGTTGTTCTTTCTATCCGACACCACAACACAGATTTAGATAATTTCGGAAGATGATTAGATGATCTTAAGATTAAAGTGTTTATTTGGATTTCACCAGTGGAAGTTAGTTTCACGAGGTGGTCACTCTGGCGATGGTTTTGAGTGGGAATGCTACAAATGCTCAGTTTGTGGAAAAGACCACACTAGGGCATGGCGGGTGTAGTCAGTGTTCAATGAAAATTGAACCAGGGAAGTAATCTCAAGAGTAAAGGGGAATATTTGCATGACTGAAAATGAGTTAAATCTGTTGCAAAAACTATCATTTCAGGGGGTCGATTTCACTATAAAGATACCCAACAATACAGGTCTTGAAATTCATGAAGCGACTCCTGCTGATTTAGCCCTTTTTTTTGAAAACCCAAAAGCGTTGTATGCACAACATTTTGGGTTAACGCTAAACGAATACAATCAATGCGTGGCCGATGACTATAACGTTTATTGTTCGGCCCTGACAAAGCGTGGTTATCATTGTCGGGGTAGCGTTCGGGGTGGTCGCTGCACCTCACCAGACAACTGGAAGCGATTAACAGGTCAGTATTGTCCCATCCATGAGGGCAACCACCTCTAAGCAGAACAGATTTCAATCCGCATAAAAAAAGCAGAGCATCCGATGGTTGGGTGGTAACACCATAGCAATATTTTAGCCCTTCGGGTGTTGAGCGTGTTAATTGTCAGTTTGCAGGATTTATTTTGGATAAGATTTTGTTGGAAGAATTTAGTTTCATTGAACCCTTAATTCGATGGGGACAATATATGTGGGTTGATCAGGCTCAATACGAATCGGATATAGGTAGCTTGTCACTAGCCTACAGATCTTTAAAAAGACAGTCCGATACAAATACCTGTAAGAGTATTTTTCGCGGGGAAACATCGCCAGAAACAGTTCTTAGGTCTTGCTCCGTAAAACAAAACATTAAGAAATCTCATGAATGCTGGACAACAAATCTGCCAACTGCTATGAGATTTGCACTGCATAAAAACGGATATGTTTTGCAACTTATTGAAAGTGACTATCGAGAAAAAATTTTGTTTGATGTTGCTGTTTTAGTGAGAGTTTTACCTGAATCTATTACTAATATTTATACAGACCTACAAAATACAGAAAGTGAGATTGTCCTACAGAAAGAGCATTCATTGAGAAATATGGCATGCATTGTAAATATGAATCGATGAACAACAACGGAAAATCGGTAACGGCCACAAACACAAACACTATATGTAGTAGCCGTTTTGGATCCAAATTACACAATATGTTGGGGTTGGAATGGAAACCTTTGATCTGCTAAATAACCGAATACAGATAGGCGCATTTTCCAATGGGATCATCATTGATAATCTTGGTTGGGCTGGTATGCATATTTTTGAGTCCTTGGGGATAGCATCTACAGTTGGTGTTGCTGGGTTTGAAAGCCCGTTATTGTTTAAACAGTGGGTAGTCTCTCAATTACCTCCCGAACTGGGCAGTAATCGGGACTTACCTGAGTGGTCGCCAATCGAAGTTGAGTTGTACGAATGCTGGATGCCAAGTATAGCTGAACAATTTTCAGATGTTATCCCTGATGAGAATCTTAATGACGATCCACCTTTTAGCTATAAAGTCTGGCGAATAACACCTGATCCTGACGCTTTGTTAGTTACCAAACGAAATGTTTGTGCTCTCAAATTTAAAACGCATCAATAACCACGGAATCTATTACTCACCTACAACATGCCGTTGTCACATAAAAATAGTTTATAGAGTAATTTGTAATGATAAACAGTTCTGTAGATGGACCTGTTGCAGCTTATTCGATTCGGTTTAGAGTGGTTTATCTCTTAAACAAAATTTTATACTTTCCCACAATAGCCTTAAGTCGGGGTGGCAATGAGGTATATATCATTACTAGCTATTTCAATATTATTTATGATCACTGGCGCCCATGCAGTTGACTCAGGCATCATCACTGTTAAGAAAGTGGTTTCTGTTTACGATGGAGATACATTTCGCGCTATCCTACCAAATGAGACCAAAGATCAAAAAATTCGAGTTCGCGGAGTCGACACGCCTGAAATTAAGGGGCAGTGCAGTTACGAGAAAGATGCTGCTTTGCGTGCTAGAGATTTTACAAAGTCGTTGCTGATGAATGCTAAGGTAATTCAATTAAGTGATGTCGGTGAGGAAAAATATTGAATCGCCACCGATTTCCTAGACACCTTTTAGTTAGATAAACTAACCCAAAAGAGGTGTCTATGAACCACAAACGTTATCCCGAAGAATTTAAAATCGAAGCTGTTAAGCAAGTTACCGTTGCTGGCCATTCTGTTGCTGATGTTGCTCAGCGTTTAGGAACAACCACCCACAGTCTTTATGCCTGGATTAAACGCTACGGCCCCGATTCAGAAGAACATTTGCAAAAGTCTGAAGAGTCAGCCGAGATTCGACGGCTACAGAAAGAGCTCAAGCGTGTCACTGAAGAACGTGACTTGTTAAAAAAAGCCGCGGCGTACTTCGCAAGCCACCCCGAGTAAGATACGCCTTTATTCAAGAGCATCACCACAGCCATTCAGTGCGACAACTTTGTCAGCTGTTTGATGTTCATCCGAGCGGGTATTACGCATGGAGACTCAGCCCTAAATCAAAGCGGCAGAAGGATAATGAACGGCTTACAGGGCAGCTTAAGCAGAGTTGGCTCGAATCTGGTGGAGTTTATGGATATCGTAAAATCCACCGTGATATGCGGGATATTGGCGAGCAATGCGGGATTAATCGAGTACATCGGCTCATGCAACGAGCAGGACTCAGAGCGCAGGTTGGATATCGAAAACCTCGTGCTCGTGGCGGAGAACAGCATGTAGTGACGCCAAATCGTTTAGAGCGGCAATTTAATCCATCGGCCCCCAATATGGCTTGGGTAACCGATATTACCTACATCAAAACACATGAAGGTTGGTTATATCTTGGTGCAGTGATGGACTTATTTTCTCGTCGTATTATTGGTTGGTCGATGGGCAGCAGAATAACCAAAGAACTGGCATTAGACGCGCTTTTAATGGCCGTATGGCGCCGTAAGCCCACAGGTAAAGTGTTAGTCCATTCAGATCAGGGAAGCCAATATACTAGCCATGACTGGAGTGAATTTCTTACTGCACATGGATTGGAAGGCAGCATGAGTCGACGTGGTAATTGTCATGATAATGCTGTGGCAGAGAGCTTCTTTCAGCTGTTAAAGCGTGAGCGGATCAAACGGAAGATCTATTCGACAAGAGAAGCGGCTAAAAGTGATATTTTTAATTATATTGAGATGTTTTATAACCCTAAACGGCAGCATAGTTCCAATCATGGCTTATCACCGTTAGAGTATGAACGTCAGTATTTTAATGAAGCTCAAAGTTGTCTAGTGAAATAGTGGCGATTCATATCATCGGGTATTGGCTAAGGTTACAATTGATGGCGTTGACCTCGCTAATACTCTAATTAGTGAAGGTTTAGGCCGGCAGTGGAAAGGGCGCCGCGAGAGTTGGTGTGTTCCGGTGACTCATTAATTTGAAAGATAGAATCCGCGAAGATCAAATTATTTTACACCATTAATAAGGCAATTCTAATGTTTGAGCATACTGTGGTGCGTAAAGGGACAGTTGGGGTAGAGGATGCTGAGGAGCTACTTACTATGGCGGTAGCCGCTATGGGGAATATTTCGCTTGAAATCCAGCAGAAATTTTTCACAGAGATTTTTTTGTGTTTTTTAGAAGAATTTGGTGAGCTGCATATATTGCATAAGGAGAATTATTTATATGCTTTTTGTTTTATTTTGGACAAATACGGTACAGATAGATCTGCTCGGTATCTTCACATCATGTCTGTTGTGAAATCATCGAGAGAACAAGGATTGGGTCGCCAGCTTATAGCACACGTTATCAGCACGAATGGATGCGAACCAATAACCCTAGAGGCATTCCCTAACAGTAAAGGGTTCTTTGAAAAAGTTGGGTTTAAGTCGAAATCAGTATCACTTGGGCAAGGTATGACAGCTATGTATATGAATGGAGATGGCTTTGATGAGCGATTTAAGTTTCTAGTCCCAAATGAGGAGCAACTTGATTTTTTTGGTGCAAGATTCATAGAGAATTGTAATAGATTAGGGATTGCATTTGTTTAAAGTGTCAATAGGGCAATTTAAACAACTGAAAATTATCATACGAAGCTGAGTACGAGAAAATTATGAAAAAATTTATACAAGATACACTTTTGATGTTGCTAGGTGCTCTTATCACGATGCTGATCATAGGGCTAGGTGAGCTACCTACATTAAGTTTTGAAACACTCATTCAGCTCTCGTTAGCAGTGGGTCTGGGATTCTTTATCCGCTTTGTGGTTAACAAAAAACGTAAGCCAAAGCTTGTTCTGAATAAATTGGATAGTATTTGTGAGTGGGGGGGGATGTCGAAATATGTTGTTTGGTTTGAAGATACAACAAAAGATCTAGAGAGAGCCAATAATGGATCACCCTCATTAGGGTTGCCGATTGAGTTCTTACCGCCAAAATTGAAAATATATGGTAAACAATTCTACGATAAATCTTGCAATCATCTTTCGTGTGTTCTTGTAGATTATGATGCTGCCATAAAGTTGCGTGAAGTTGCTGAAATGAATGGAACTATCGCATGGGTCCGTGAGTGCACAGAAAGTAATTGGCAGAGAAAGAAAACTATATGCGGTAGGCAAGCCTATACGCCTTCAAGTGATTGTTAGGGATTGAAAATATGTAGCAAAGTAAATTGGTTACTTGCGTCGTTCGTTGTTCATTGGATAGCAAGTTCATATGACAAACGATTTGCTGAGTTAAATCGTTTCTAAGGGGAAATTCATGAAGCCGCAGAAAATTCAAAATTTAGAGCAACGATTAGATACATGGAATGAGCAAAGACGCAACTGGTTACGTCAGGAACTGCCAACGGTGTTAATTATTGGCATTATTGTGTGTTGTGGCATGATGTATCTAGTTTCATTTATGGAGCCAAGCCTACATTCATCATGGCTTTTGTGGGGGGCGATTTTTGGTGTTGGTTTAGCGATCATTCCTTTGAAAATGACATATCCAGTGAAGCCTTCTCAAGCTGATGTGGACTCTGACGTTGCTATACGTAAAGCATTCAATATGGACTCAACAGTTAGTGAGAAGCCGGATTAAGAGGATGCTTGGAAGGTATTTATGTGGGAGAGGAATAAAGTCTCAATCACGAGTATTAAAGTCTCATACTAGAATGGTAGCGCTCACATAGGAACGCTGCCATTTCTAAATCCCTTATGCCCCCTTTATAAGTTACAGGCAATAATCAGGAAAGAACTGTGGGGATCCTGTTGGCCTACTTTTACTAATCGATAAATATCAGTCATTGATCGCTTACGATTCAATATCAATACTAATGCTCACTTTGTTCATTTTTGTGCACGATTATCCAGCAATACTCTTGTAGGGTGTTGATAATTCGATAGCTTTTCCTCTGCAATAATTAAATAATAGGTTTAATGAAAATGCATGCACGTTTTCCCCAATATACGCGTGTGCGCACTATACAAATGTTATGTGTATAGAGGAACTAACAAATTGATCGCAAACAGTATTTGTCCTTATTGTTCAACGGCAATGGTAAAAGGCGAGAACCTGAACAACAGCCGCTCTGTTGAGCATCTTGTTCCTAATACAGCTCTAACGCGAAAGAGAAACAACGGTGAGGGTGATTTCTATGCCTGTCGTAAGTGCAACTCAGAAAAAGGTACATTGGATGAAATATTTGGCCTGATTGCCCGCTGTCAGTCCAGTGATAATGAGCTAGCAGTGAAAGCACTAGTTCGAGCTTTCACTAAACGTAATAGCTTGCCGAATCGCCTTTGGGAAATGTATGATAGTGCGGTAGAGGTGGGCGAACACGTTGAAGCAAAAATGCCTATTTATGGTCAAGAGCTGATCGACTATGCAACGTTTTTTGGTAAAGGTCTCTATTTTCTAAAGCATCAACGAATATTCAACGAAAAGCGAGACGTTATGCATATTCGCTTCTTCAATAAACAGGTTCATTCAAGTTTTGCTCAGAATTATGAAAGCAAATTTTCTAGTAATCCAATTAAAGATTTAGAATCCAACTCAAAATCATGGGTTATCGCAGAAGATGAGTGCGTCATCTGGTCAAAAAATAGAAGTCATCTCATTATTTTTCATCACTTTATCTCTTTTGGTATCAGGTTTAAAACTCGTAATCACAAGACTCTGATGAAGAAGAAAGAGCTAGAAAATTGTATTTTGGAAAGCTTTGGGTCATACACATAACGAACTGTTTAAGAGTGATTCGCAAAGCATGGCATTTTTAGTATGCCTTGGTTTTAGTGTTGAAGGTAGAATGCAGTAGCTTCGGTATTGCGTTGCTCACAATTTAATAGGGCTTTAGGCACACCTGCAGGAAGCATTGATTATGGCAAATGAGTTCATGAAAGAACCCTGTACCTGTCAAGGGAATAACCCGTCTTGCTTCAAATGTGGCGGGTGGGGATATATCGACGTTATAAGTGAGTCACGAGGAGCAGTTGGAGCTGGGGAGCTTGCAGAAAGAAGGCCGCCCCGAAAATGCAAAGCAAGGCAAAAAAAATCAGCACCTAAAGCCAAACCAACAGCCTGGGTTGCTTGCCCTTTCTGCAAAATTCAGTGTCTCCATTTAGATCGACACTTGAAAAAATCGCATAAAAAGAGATACGAAACTTTTATTTCTAATACCCTCAAATACTAGTTAACGGAGTGGCTAACAAGGCGCTCAACTATCACTCACTTCGTTAGCTAGACGTCCAAAAGCTGCGCTTTTCGGCCCGTTTGTGGGAGAGTAATGAAGCCTCATACTAAAATGGCACTGATCACATCGGTAAGCTGCCATTTCTAAGACGTTTATGCCCCATTTCGATTTATTCCTATTCTTTGCCTACCTTACAGAACACGGGTCTTTCAATATTAAAACTAATCTTTTCCCCCTGTAAATTCAGTCAATTGCCGAGAGTTTTATCGATAACCAATGCCATTTCTATGTGACTACAGTCAAGTCTTAAATTATGTGCTTTATGGTACAGTTACGTTTAATAATTTAGACAGCGATAGCTCTTTATGTGCCGTTAGGCACCGAGCGGTAGCGTAAGAAACTTTGGGCAATGTAGAGAGTAATATGTCGATTGAAAGCGTTGTTAGCTGGGCTAACAAATTAAAAAAGAACCTTTGGTGGCGTCATGCGATCAGATTAGCTGCTGAGAAAGGCGAACTAGGGTGGGATGATTTAAAACTCCTTTTCACTATCGCCAAAATGGAACATGGTCTAGAGGCTCAGGACGAATCATACTCAGACTGCATTGCGCCACTAGACCTTACTGGCTTTGGTGAGGAAGGACAGGCTGTAAATCTGAAGAGTATTGGCAAAGTGAACCATGTATCCGCATTGGTTTCTGATGCCTTGTTGGAATTCAAAACCGAAGGTCTGACTGCGGTGTATGGTGACAACGGCTCTGGTAAGTCGAGTTATGCAAAAATCCTCAAGAACGCCTGCTTAACTCGCGGTGATACACCTCAAATCCTATCTAATATTTATAATGAGAGATCTGGAGACCCTTCAGCTGAACTCTCGATTGCCGTAGTCGAAGAACAACATGATGTCGAGTGGGCTCTATCTGCCGCCCCACGTGAAGACCTAAAGTCTATTCGTGTCTTCGACAACACATCTGCTGCTCACTATATTTCGGGTGAAGATGCTATTGAGTACAAGCCTGTTGGAATGAAGCTCTTGGCCCAGCTTATGCGCGCCTGTGAGTTTGTGCGCGCTGAAAACGATAACGAGAAGAAACCGTTTGTTCAATCTACCCCACTGCCGACCTTTAAACCTGGTGGTGAGGTTCTTGCTTTTGTTTCAGCATTGTCAGCTAACACAAAGCCTGAAGATGTTGACGCACTTTGCATCGATAAAGAAGCAGAAGCATCGATCCCTGTTCTCATTGAAGAACTAGCGAAACTCAGAACCAGTACTCCTGAGCAGCTTCGCAAAGGTTACAGTGACAAGTGCAAGGGTCTACAGCCATTGCTTACTCATTTGGAGAAACTGAAAGAGAAGTTAGATCAAGAGCACTTCAACTTAATCAAGGCTTCCTATGATGATTACAAAACAAAGCAAGGCGCTGCGGAGTTAGCTCGCAGTCAGGCTGTTGATGGTCATGACCTTGCCGGCATCTGTTCACAAGAATGGGCGCAGATGTGGTCCCACGTTAAGACATTTGTTCAAACTCATAACAGCAAGTTAGCATTTCCACCACCTGAAGGGTCACCATGTCCAACATGCCTCCAACCTATTTCAGGCAAAACTGCAACTAAGCTGAAATCATTTGACGACTATTTGAAAGATCAAACTCAGGTAGAAGCCAAACAAGCGAAAAGAACGTTTGACACATACATTGCGAACCTGAAGACACTCAACTTCGAACTAAAGCCATATGAACTGGCACTAAGCAAGATCCGAGACCACAGTGCAGAGTGTGCGGAAAGCATCATCGCACTGAATGCAAGCCTCGAAATTCTTCGCGACAACCTAGTTAAGATTGAACCGGACTTTACTGCTATAAAGGTTGACTTCAAGGCTGTTGACTGGATTGCTGCTCAGATCGCCTCTTGGAAGAAGAAAGAATCTGAAGTTGCAACGAATGAAGGTTTAGCTAAGAAGATTGCAGACATGGAAGCTCAGATCCAAGAGCTTGAGGACAGAAAGGCCTTCACTACAGCTAAACAAAACGTAATGAGTGAAATTGCTCGTCTGCAAACTCTCACTCTATACAATAGTCTTGGTAACTCTTGTCAGTCTACGTCGATCACCACTCAAGCCAACGCTATCGCGAATAGTGGTGCCGTAGGTGTTCTGCAGGATGCATTCAGAGCGGAACTAGAGAAGCTGGGCTTTGACAACTTTGATGTAGGTACCGTTACTCGTGGACATCGTGGCAAGCAAATGCTCAAGATTCGTCTTACAGATAAGACCAACGGGATCACTGATGTTGCAAGTGAAGGGGAGCAAAAGTGTATTGCCCTCGCTGGTTTCTTGGCTGAGCTTACTGTAGATAACAGAAAATCAGCCATTATCTTTGATGACCCAATTAACTCACTCGATCACAGATGGCGTCGCTTGTTCGCTGATCGCATCGCTCAAGAAGCTTTAACGCGTCAGGTGATTGTGTTCACTCACGATATGTCTTTCTTAAAGATGTTAGAGGAATCAACAGGGGTAGCTCAGGCTCCTTTGGAAGTGGTTTCTATTCGTAAATTAGGGAATGTAGCCGGTTACCCTTTCCGAGAGCCACCCTGGGATGTCAAGAATACTAAAGCTCGAGTTGCTGAACTGAAGAATTTGGCGCCTCAACTCAAAAAGATGGAAGCATCAGGTAATTTTGAGTATGAATGGAGAGTAAAGCATGCCTACGGTTTGATGCGTGAAACTTATGAGCGTCTTGTTGAAGAGTGGCTACTGGGAAAAGTTGTTGAGCGATTTGGTCGCGCAGTTAAAACTCAAAGCTTGAAAGAGATCGTCGACGACGTGACCTCTGAAGACAATGATATTATCAATGCTGCGATGTCTAAATGCAGTACTTACATGTGCGGTCATGACAACGCAACTGGTTTGGCAGTTGATTGTCCTCGCGCGAGTGAATTTGAGAAAGATGTGAATGCTTTGGACGAATACTTCAAGGCTCTGAAGAAGCGCCGAAGCTAAACTAAGGAGCTGGGTCTATAAAGTTGCTAACTTCAATCTTCTATATTTCTTGCTCTTAATTTGGCAGAGCGTTTCATGAAATGTTAAATTTCAAAACAATAATTTAAGTCAATCACTGGTGTTGTGTGTTTTTGGCTGCGAAAGCAGCCACAATGCTCTCAAACAACAAAGCAGTCCAGTTTAATTTCAGTGGGAGAGTTATAAAGTCTCAATCCTTGGGGTGACTTGCTCACCCCTTTATTCCTATCCTACAGGAATACTGTGAAAATGTTTTGCGCGTTTTTCCAGATGGTGTATTTGGTAGAAAACTGATAAGTTCTTTGCATATAGATAGTTAAACGTGCATGCGCAGTAATAAACTGTTATCCCCATTAAGCCCTCATTTGCTCGAATGAACATACACATTGGATAGGAAGAAAAGAAATGCAATTCGTCACCCACGGCCCTGACATTCCGGATGCACTTTTGCAGGCGCACGAGGAAGGCCGCGTGGTGTTCTTCTGCGGAGCAGGAATTTCCTACCCTGCTGGTTTACCGGGTTTCAAGGGTTTGGTAGAGCAGATTTACCAGCTGAACGGAACAACTCTTTCAGTCATTGAGCGTGAGCCCTTCGAGCGCTGGCAGTTCGACGCCACACTGGACCTGCTGGAACGGCGCTTGCCGGGGCAGCGTATGGCCGTCCGCCGCGCGCTGGCACAGGTCCTGAAGCCGAAACTCCGGCGCAAGGGTGCTATTGATACGCAGGCGGCACTGTTGCGATTGGCTCGCAGCCGCGAGGGTGCACTTCGGCTGGTCACCACCAACTTCGACCGTATCTTTCACGTTGCCGCCAAACGGACGGGTCAAGTATTTCAAGCCTACGGCGCCCCAATGCTTCCGCTCCCGAAGAACAGCCGTTGGGATGGACTGGTTTATCTGCACGGCTTGCTGCCGGAAAAGGCTGATGACACAGCCCTTAACCGTCTGGTGGTCACCAGCGGAGATTTCGGCCTCGCCTACCTGACGGAGCGCTGGGCAGCGCGCTTCGTGAGCGAGTTGTTCCGCAACTATGTGGTCTGCTTTGTGGGCTACAGCATCAACGATCCGGTACTGCGCTACATGATGGATGCGCTAGCAGCAGATCGGATGCTGGGTGAAATAACGCCGCAAGCTTGGGCACTGGGTGATTGTGAGCCGGGGCAGGAGTATCGGAAAACCATCGAATGGGAAGCGAAGGGTGTCACACCTATTCTCTATAACGTACCGGCTGGCAGCCATGACCATTCTGCGCTGCACCAGACCTTGCACGCATGGTCAGAGATCTACCGTGACGGCGTGCAAGGCAAAGAAGCCATCGTCGTCAAACATGCTATGGCCCGTCCACAGGACTGCACTCGGCAGGACAATTTCGTTGGCCGTATGCTGTGGGCCTTGTCAGATAAATCAGGTTTACCGGCAAAGCGCTTTGCGGACCTCAATCCTACCCCTTCGCTGGACTGGCTGCTGGAGCTCTTCTCGGATGAACGTTTTGGGCACGACGATCTGGCCCGTTTTGGCGTGTCGCCACACGATGATGTGGACGCCAATCTGCGCTTCAGCCTGATTCGCCGACCCGCACCCTATGACTGTGCCCCATCCATGCTGCTGGCCACTGGCGGCCTAACCAGCAGCCAGTGGGATGATGTGATGTTTCATCTTGCCCGCTGGCTGGTACGCCACCTGGATGACCCGAGATTGATCATCTGGATTGCTGAGCGCGGTGGACAAATGCACGACCGGTGGCAGTGGTTGATTGAGCACGAACTGGATCGCTTTGCTTCACTGGCGCGTGAAGGCAAAACCTCAGAGCTGGATGAAATTCGCTTGCATGCCCCCAAGGCGATCCCTGGCCCCTTGATGAGTACCCTGTGGCGGCTACTGCTCAGCGGTCGGGTGAAATCCCCATGGCATTCCTCGGATCTGTATCGTTGGCAAGGTCGTCTGAAACGTGAAGGCTTAACCACCACATTGCGTCTGGAGTTACGCGATCTGCTTGCACCTAAGGTGGTTTTGAAGAAGCCGTTTCGCTTGAGCGACGACTCGAGCAGTACTGATGATCCCCAAAATATCAAGCAGTTGGTGGACTGGGAACTGGTGCTGACTACTTATCACGTGCATTCCGCTATGCGCGACCTTGCTGACGAGCCATGGAAATCAGCTCTGCCGCAGCTGTTTGAGGACTTCCAGCAACTGCTTCGTGACGCACTGGATCTGTTCTGCGAGTTGGGCGAGGCCGACAACCGTAGCGACCGTTCGCATTGGGATCTGCCATCCATCACGCCACACTGGCAGAACCGGGGGTTCCGCGACTGGGTAAGCCTGATCGAATTGCTGCGCGATGCGTGGTTGGAAATTAACGCCAGTGACAACGCGCGTGCCATTCGTATGGCTCAGGCTTGGTTTGAAATGCCGTATCCAACCTTTAAACGTTTAGCGCTGTTTGCCGCGAGCCACGATGGCTGCATTGCGACAGAACAGTGGGTGGATTGGTTGCTGGCGGAAAGCGCATGGTGGCTGTGGTCCACAGATACAGGGCGGGAGGTGTTCAGACTGTTCGTTCTGCAGGGGCTGCATTTGGCAGGGGCTGCACAGGAACGTCTGGAAACAGCCATATTGGCAGGCCCACCGCGCGAGATGTACCCAGACGATTTGGAGGACGATCGGTGGCAAGACTTGGTGGCTCTCTCCGTCTGGCAGTACTTGGCCAAACTGAACACGTCGGGTCTCGTTTTGGGTGCGCCTGCAGCGGCACGCTTAGCGGAAATATCCACGGCCAATCCGCAATGGCAGTTGGCGACCAATGAGCGTGACGAGTTCTCACACTGGATGAGCGGTACTGGCGATCCGGATTACGAGGACAGTCGGGACGTCGACATTGCACCTCGAAAACGGCAGGAACTGGTAAAATGGCTCACAAAGCCGACGCCCGGACGGCGACCTTTCTACGAAGATACGTGGCGTGACGTTTGCCGCTCACGATTTTTTCATAGTCTGACCGCATTATGTGATTTGGCGCAGGATGACGTGTGGCCCGCTGGCAGATGGCGCGAAGCTCTGCAGGCCTGGGCCGAAGAAGGAAAGGTGTTGCGCTCATGGCGATACGCAGCACCGCTGGTTCAGATCATGCCCGATGCCGTGCTTCATGAGATTGCTCACGGTTTAACGTGGTGGATGGAAGCTGCATCCAAATCGAGCAATCGCCACGAGGGCATTCTGCTGGAGTTGTGCCGTCGTGTGCTTTCGCTGCCATTAGAATCTGGCTCAGGTTCTCGCATCATCCGTAATGGTGTCGAAACATACGATCCCGTCAGTTCTGCAATCAACCACCCTATTGGGCATGTTACTCAAGCCTTGATCAATCTTTGGTTCAAGCAGAACCCGAATGACAACGATCTGCTGCCTATTGATTTAAAGCCCATCTTCACCACACTATGCGACGTGCAGATAGATCGCTTCCGCCATGGTCGGGTGCTGATGGGTTCGCGGCTGATTGCATTTTTACGTGTGGATCGCCCTTGGACCGAACAGCACCTGCTGCCACTGTTCAGCTGGAACAATCCCGTTGAAGCCAAGGCAGCTTGGGAAGGTTTCCTCTGGTCACCACGCTTGTACCAGCCATTGCTGACAGCCTTCAAGTCACAGTTTCTGGATAGTGCAAACCACTATGTCGATCTTGGCGAGCACCGCCAGCAATTCGCAACCTTCCTCACTTACGCCGCATTGGGTCCGACCGATGGATACACCGTAGAAGAGTTCCGTGCTGCGATTGGTGTGCTTCCACAAGAAGGCTTGGAGGAATCCGCGCAGGCGCTCTCTCAGGCACTTGAGGGTGCCGCTGATCAGCGTGAGGACTACTGGAAAAACCGCACCCAATTGTTCTGGAAACAGATCTGGCCAAAATCCCGCGACTTGGCCACTCGACGAATCTCCGAGTCTCTAACTCGTCTGGTGATTGCCGCCCGAGGTGAATTCCCGGCTGCCTTGGCCGCTGTGCAGGACTGGCTGCAACCGATTGAACACCCGCACTTTGTCGTACATAGGCTTCACGAATCGGGTTTGTGCAGCCAATATCCAACTGATGCACTGAGCTTGCTGAATGCCGTGATTGTCGACCAACAGTGGATACCTCGGGAGTTGGGGCAATGCTTAGATCAAATCGTGCTGGTCGCGCCAAACCTTGCGCAAGATGCCCGTTACCTGCGGCTCCACGAATATGTGCGGAGGCGTAGCGTGTGAAAGTGATTGGCGTCGAGCAACACCATCAGCCGAGTCTAATAAGGCAAATACACACGGATAGTCAAGAGCTGCACCGCTCGCGCCTCGCTATGTAACTTTTTTCCCGAAGTAAGCCACAAGGAGTATGATACTTTAATACTCGGTTGTGGTACGGTTCGGACTAAGTTGTGGCAATTAGTATGAATCTTTATTTTTGGTCATAGTTAATCTAGAACGGTATGAGCTGGGGGGGCTTGGTCGTTCAGCCCGAATTCCTCTCCAACATAAACTGTTTGGGCCGTTGTGAGTTGCCTAGAGGTGCATGGGACTCCAATAGCTGTGATTGAATAATATGGCAGATTTTCTGACTTGGGAGCTATTTGGAGAGAGGGAATATGGCATGCGGTCATTGGGGGGCACTATCGTTTAACCATTTTAATTCAAGCAGTTTGGTTATTGCTGCCCGAAGCGGGTTTCCTTCGGCCATGGATGAGTTGATGGTTTATTTATATTAGTCAGCAGCTTAAATTACATTTTGTAAAAAATCAGAACCCCATTGCCAGATCTTTATCCGCTATGAGGTTAACAAACAACTTAAGCCAAAGATAGGTTACGCACTAGTGGAAAATTATCAAAATGAGCCAAACCGAGTCATGATGGAAAGTAAAAATTCTGTCTGAGTTCGAGAACAAATTTCTACTCCTGCATTTGGGCGCATGTTATAAAACTCTCCTTTAAAGTAGAGAAAAGCTTGTTTAGTGTGATTAGCTTGTATTTGTTTGCTCGTATTGGTTGAAATATAGATATCATAGATATCATTTGAATATACCAGCTTGATTGATGCATTCATTGGGTTTGCGTTCATCATTCTAATTCCTTCCTGACACTTCAATGATTTTAATGGCAAATATGATCTAATGGCATCGTTTCAGCGTCGATTTTAGACAGAATAATAAAATCTCCCCTACCAATTACCGCATACTGACCCTTTTATTGTAGGAATGCTATTAATCTATGCGTGAATTTTGCTCAATTTTGAACTCTCCAGATTGATTTTCTCACATTCCTCTTCCATTTGTTTCCAAATTAAGTATCATGAAGTCTCACACAGTTGATTTATCAAAGGTGTGTCCTCCAACGTGGGAATGGGTTCCTACGGGAAAAAAACCAACTTTTTAGTTGGTTTTTTTTCGCCCTTATTTTGGGTTTATAGCTATTTTCGCGTGATTTGCATGCTGTGACAACATCTGAACATTGAACCGCCCATCCAAATCTATCCACGTCATTAACTGTTCAATTTCACTCGATACTTGAACATAGACAAAAAGCGTTACTGGTTCCAAATACCTCCCTTGACCGTCTAGCTTGTTAAATATTTCGTCGTTACAAAGATAAATATTACCAGGATGAGCAACAGTGGATGGAGTACTCAATTGAACCATTAATTGAGTGGCCAAATGCAGGTCCCCAAGGAAGTCAAATAAGTAGGATTCAGCCTCACCTTTTCCACGATAGACTTCAAGATTGTCTAATAGCTTACAAATCTCGTGCTCGAGATTAATCGAGTCAGGCACCAGAGAGAGCTTTTTGAGCTCCTTTTTGCAAGATTTCAAATAAGGTAATTTAATTCTTTCTTTTATATATTTTCGCAATATGTTTGTTCTGGTGGCAATTGTCACATATTTTTCTACTAAGCCAATTTCAAGGTAAAGATGGATTAGTGCATTTTCACAAACGCATTTAAGAGACTGATAATATTCGGTCAATTTTGTGTTCCTTTCTACAACGGGTTACTTTTTTGTCTAAACTTAGCCATGGCACCATCTTCAGCCAATATATCTCTTCCATATCGATAAACCATGACGAGTGAACTCCAACGCCCAGATACTTGAACCTGCATAGGCGAAAAGCCTGCTGCCAAGAGATCTTGACACGCACCGACACGCGCTGAGTGACCACTCCACACTTGCTCGCTACGTAATAAGTGAGGTGAATGAGTTTTAACAAACTTAAAGGCATTTGAAAAAATGCTATCAATTGCATAACCACTCAAAGGCTTAATTTGCTCGCCAATTTTATTTGATTTATGCACACGCTTAAAAATGAGTCCCTTGCGTTCCAGATTGGCCAAGGCCACGTAATCGTTGATCGCGGCCATGCATTCATGGCTCAAAATCACTTTATCAGGTTCGCCGGAATGACGGGTCTTGGTGATCGGAATAAGCAAAATACCACGTCCATCATAAGCCACATTCAAATGCTCAAATGAAACTCTGGCTAACTCGGATTCACGCAACATGGACTCATAAGCCGTCATAAGCAAAGCGAGATCACGCCGCTCAATTAAGCGTTCGCTCTTTGAGTAGGCTTGTTTAAGCACTTCCAAATGTTTCAAATTGAATGCCGCGGCCTGACCAATAAACTCACCATTATTAAGCTTAACTTCTTCCATTTTGCCCATTAAATGCTTAATTTTTAATGGCTCAGTAGGTGAAGGTAAACCGGCAGCTAAGTGATAAGTTTGCACCGCCCAGGAATAAACCTTCAAAGTATTATGTTTAACAGTGGGCGCCAGTTCGATGATAAATCGCTCAAAATTGTCTACAGAACATGGGATGTGCACAATGTTATGTTCACCGCACCACCGTCGAAAAACATCCCAATGCTGACAGAGTGACTTTAGGCTATTTTCACGTAAATTATGGCCGTTATATTCAAAATCACTGAGCAACAATGAAATCAGCTCAGAAATACGCTGCGGTTGAGCATATTCAATGTCACACTCCAACAATGAACGTAATTCATTCTGAAGAAGGGTTCGTCTATCGAGCAATAAGTCTTTGACTTTATGCGGCTTTAGCTCACCATCTATGTTCGAAATTACAGAAAAACTTTCGGTTTTCATAATGTCATTCATCAAAACCTACCCTTGCTAACAAGTCGATAAGGTGAGGGTTATTCTTCCACAATCAATTGTTCCTCCATGCGAAGGGTTACATCTAGCGACAACAAGTGAAAGATAGCTTCATCAATCGTACGCAACCCCTCTCTTTCCATAAGTCCTTTTAGTCTAGAAACGAGCTCTGAAGACAATTCAATTCGGGTTTTATTCTCTCTTTTTTTCAACTGACTAATTTCTTTACGGACCCAGCGCCACCCCTCATCCGAAAATATTGAATTCAACAGCTCATTCAATTCATCCATACTCTCATGCTCAATGCTAGGGACAGGCGTTCGCTTGATGGCGCGAAGTAATCTTGAAGCAGACATCCAGAATTTTTCAGCTGTATCATGGAAGTGAATAAAGTTATGCTGATATCGTGTCGGTGAGATATTGCTCATGGTATGTCGAATATGCCGGCGAAGAAAATGATTGGCAAGTTGGGCCTCTTCAACAGAAAGTAATCGCATTCGCTTTCCTTTGGGTTTATCGCCATACTGATAACGCCACTCCGGGGCCATATATTTTTTTCCGCTCATAATCCCTCCCAGTAAAATGGCTCCACCATAAAACGTCAATTTTTTAATGCTTACTGCAATCAGGCAGATCAAATACGAAAAACAAGTATTATGGCTCCACCATAATACTGAATTCATCTTTAGTCAATCCTAACTTGACATAATTACACTTATGTCAAGTTAGAGCGGAAGTAGACGGGGGAGGGGTCGAGTTATTTATGGTACCACCATAATAGAGATTCTGAACATTTTGGTGGTGTCAGGAGGGATTTGAGGCTTTGGGTGAGCATGTTTTGCAACTGCTTGGCGAAAAGTGAATATCAGCAACTAAGAATCAAGTACGCTGTGAATACTACATTGTTATGATATTAGTGAAACCGATTTTATTAGATTAAAAGTACTTAGGATCAAGATATTGCATTAGTAATATAAGTGCCTCAAATAAATTTCTACGTCCCATAAACATTTAGAAAATTACGTATACAATTTTTAAGGCTGCTAATCCAACCAAACATCACAATTATCAATGAGTAAGTTTCTACTGCTCGCAGAATAAAAATCACTCAAGAACTTATGTGCACCATTAATTCTAATAATCAATTCAGAAGACAAATTCAGATTGAAAGCCCGGTCAAAATAAAATGATAAGATTTCATAATAATGAAGTACATCATTGGCACAAATATTAAGGTGAATAAGCGCTTCCGAAAATTTCACAACTTCAAGATTAAAGGCCAATTCACGGGCTAGCTTTTCGACAATATCCAAGATGTCCATTAGACTTTGATCTTCACTATTAACTACGCAATATACGATTGGCATGTTGTTTCCTACGGGGTTTTGGACTAACTCTGAATCTGATTTTTGAAGAGATACGGCTTGCGTGGCCACTAAATCGAAGAGGCAATCAGAAGTTAAAAACGGGCATTTAGCCTCATAACCATGCTTGCATGTTTTTTTATGCTTATTAGGTATAAGGTTCGTAGGCTTTAGATCCAGTTTAATTCTATATGCGGATTTAAACTGCTTTAAAACGCTGGATATAAATGAAGAACGCAGCATATATCGATTCACTTATGCTACTTGTTGAGCCGGCAACGCTCTGTCTCCAAGAGCATTGAGTACACGAACGCTTCCTTCTAATACGGCCACGATGAGCTTACCTTCCTTAGCATTGGCCGGAATGATTACTCTGCCACTATCAGAAATTTTACAACCAGAGAGGCACTCAGATTTCAAAACGAGTGAAAATTCTTCATCGTAGTACAAAATTGTAATATCCAAAGATTTTAACATGTTACCCCCCTAAGTTTAAACTGTGATCATGGGGTCGTCTCAGAAAACGGAAAATAAAGCACGCTAAGGCGTAACTACCCTCGGCTACACCGCGTCGGCACCACGCGGCTCTTTCTCCCCTTGCAGCGAAGCAATCAGCGGGCAAGAAACGTTCCCTTGCCGCGCATGGCAGGCGAACACAAGTTCGGATAGCACGGTTTCCATGCGCGCCAGGTCGGTCATTTTTTCGCGCACGTCCTGAAGCTTGTGCTCGGCCAGGCTGCTGGCTTCCTCGCAGTGGGTGCCGTCATCCAGCCTCAGCAGCTCTGCGATCTCGTCGAGGCTGAATCCGAGCCGCTGGGCTGATTTCACGAAGCGCACCCGCGTCACATCCGCCTCGCCATAGCGGCGGATGCTGCCATAGGGCTTGTCCGGCTCCGGCAACAAGCCCTTGCGCTGATAGAACCGGATTGTTTCCACGTTGACCCCGGCCGCCTTGGCGAAAACGCCAATAGTCAGATTCTCCAAATTTTTTTCCATATCGCTTGACTCCGTACATTGGTACGGAAGTAAGCTTAAGCTATCCAATCCAGATTTGAAAGGACAAGCGTATGTCTGAACCTCAAAACGGGCGCGGGGCGCTCTTCACTGGCGGGCTAGCCGCCATCCTCGCCTCGGCTTGCTGCCTGGGGCCGCTGGTTCTGATCGCCCTGGGGTTCAGCGGCGCTTGGATCGGCAACTTGACGGTGTTGGAACCTTATCGCCCGATCTTCATCGGCGCGGCGTTGGTGGCGCTGTTTTTCGCCTGGCGGCGCATCTACCGACCGGCGCAAGCCTGCAAACCAGGGGATGTGTGTGCGATTCCCCAAGTGCGCGCTACTTACAAGCTCATTTTCTGGGTCGTGGCCGCGCTGGTTCTGGTCGCGCTCGGATTTCCCTACGTCATGCCATTTTTCTATTAATCACAGGAGTTCATCATGAAAAAACTGTTTGCCTCTCTCGCCATCGCTGCCGTTGTTGCCCCCGTGTGGGCCGCCACCCAGACCGTCACGCTGTCCGTACCGGGCATGACCTGCTCCGCTTGTCCGATCACCGTTAAGAAGGCGATTTCCAAGGTCGAAGGCGTCAGCAAAGTTAACGTGACCTTCGAGACACGCGAAGCGGTTGTCACCTTCGATGATGCCAAGACCAGCGTGCAGAAGCTGACCAAGGCCACCGAAGACGCGGGCTATCCGTCCAGCGTCAAGAAGTGAGGCACTGAAAACGGCAGCGCAGCACATCTGACGCCCTTGTCTGCTACCACAAACGAAAAAGGATCTGTCGCATGACCCATCTAAAAATCACCGGCATGACCTGCGACTCGTGCGCGGCGCACGTCAAGGAAGCGCTGGAAAAAGTACCCGGCGTCCAATCTGCCATAGTGTCCTATGCCAAGGGCGCGGCCCAGCTCGCCCTTGATCCAGGCACAGCGCCGGACGCACTGACCGCCGCCGTGGCTGGCCTGGGCTACAAAGCGATGCTCGCCGATGCCCCGCCGACCGACAACCGCACTGGGCTGTTCGACAAGGTGCGCGGCTGGATGGGTGCCGCCGACAAGGGCAGCGGCGGCGAGCGCCCGTTGCAAGTCGCCGTGATCGGCAGCGGTGGAGCCGCGATGGCGGCAGCACTGAAGGCCGTCGAGCAAGGCGCGCAGGTCACGCTGATTGAGCGCGGCACCATCGGCGGCACCTGCGTCAACGTCGGTTGTGTGCCGTCCAAGATCATGATCCGCGCCGCCCACATCGCCCATCTGCGCCGGGAAAGCCCATTCGACGGCGGCATGCCACCCACACCGCCGACGATCTTGCGCGAGCGGCTGCTGGCCCAGCAGCAGGCCCGTGTCGAAGAACTCCGTCATGCCAAGTACGAAGGCATCCTGGACGGCAATTCAGCCATCACCGTTCTGCACGGTGAAGCGCGTTTCAAGGACGACCAGAGCCTTATCGTTAGTTTGAACGAGGGTGGTGAGCGCGTCGTGATGTTCGACCGCTGCCTGGTCGCCACGGGTGCCAGTCCGGCCATGCCGCCGATTCCGGGCCTGAAAGAGTCACCCTACTGGACTTCGACCGAGGCCTTGGTCAGCGACACCATTCCCGAACGCCTAGCCGTGATCGGCTCGTCGGTGGTCGCGCTGGAACTGGCGCAAGCCTTCGCCCGGCTGGGCAGCCAGGTCACGATCCTAGCTCGCAACACGCTGTTCTTCCGCGACGACCCGTCCATCGGCGAGGCCGTCACAGCGGCCTTCCGTGCCGAAGGGATCAAGGTACTGGAACACACGCAAGCCAGCCAGGTCGCGCATGTGAACGGCGAATTCGTGCTGACCACGGGACACGGTGAAGTACGTGCCGACAAGCTGCTGGTCGCTACCGGACGGACACCGAACACGCGCAGCCTGGCACTCGACGCGGCGGGAGTCACCGTCAATGCGCAGGGTGCCATCGTCATCGACAAGGGCATGCGCACCAGCACGCCACACATTTACGCGGCCGGCGACTGCACGGACCAGCCACAATTCGTCTATGTGGCGGCAGCGGCCGGCACCCGTGCCGCGATCAACATGACCGGAGGGGATGCTGCCATCAATCTAACCGCGATGCCGGCCGTGGTGTTCACCGATCCGCAAGTAGCAACCGTGGGCTACAGCGAAGCGGAAGCGCATCACGACGGGATCGAAACCGACAGTCGCACGCTCACGCTCGACAACGTGCCGCGTGCGCTTGCCAACTTCGACACACGCGGCTTTATCAAGCTGGTCATCGAGGAAGGTAGCGGACGGCTCATCGGCGTGCAGGTCGTCGCCCCGGAAGCCGGCGAATTGATCCAGACGGCTGTTCTCGCCATTCGCAACCGCATGACGGTGCAGGAACTGGCCGACCAGTTGTTCCCCTACCTGACGATGGTCGAGGGGCTGAAGCTCGCGGCGCAGACCTTCACCAAGGATGTCAAACAATTGTCCTGCTGCGCAGGATGAAAGGAGATGGAACCATGAAGCTCGCCCCATATATTTTAGAACGTCTCACTTCGGTCAATCGTACCAATGGTACTGCGGATCTCTTGGTCCCGCTACTGCGGGAACTCGCCAAGGGGCGTCCGGTTTCACGAACGACACTTGCCGGGATTCTCGACTGGCCCGCTGAGCGAGTGGCCGCCGTACTCGAACAGGCCACCAGTACCGAATATGACAAAGATGGGAACATCATCGGCTACGGCCTCACCTTGCGCGAGACTTCGTATGTCTTTGAAATTGACGACCGCCGTCTGTATGCCTGGTGCGCGCTGGACACCTTGATATTTCCGGCGCTGATCGGCCGTACAGCTCGCGTCTCATCGCATTGCGCTGCAACCGGAGCACCCGTTTCACTCACGGTTTCACCCAGCGAGATACAGGCTGTCGAACCTGCCGGCATGGCGGTGTCCTTGGTATTGCCGCAGGAAGCAGCCGACGTTCGTCAGTCCTTCTGTTGCCATGTACATTTCTTTGCATCTGTCCCGACGGCGGAAGACTGGGCCTCCAAGCATCAAGGATTGGAAGGATTGGCGATCGTCAGTGTCCACGAGGCTTTCGGCTTGGGCCAGGAGTTTAATCGACATCTGTTGCAGACCATGTCATCTAGGACACCGTGATCGGATATCGACCCAATGTTCTACGGCACCGGCATCGGATTCGCAGCGCGCGGATTGAACTCGGCGAAACGGTATATGCATTGCCGTGAACCGACCAAAAGGAGGTGTTCGATGAACGCCTACACGGTGTCCCGGCTGGCCCTTGATGCCGGGGTGAGCGTGCATATCGTGCGCGACTACCTGCTGCGCGGATTGCTGCGGCCAGTCGCCTGCACCACGGGTGGCTACGGCCTGTTCGATGACGCCGCCTTGCAGCGACTGTGCTTCGTGCGGGCCGCCTTCGAGGCGGGCATCGGCCTCGGCGCATTGGCGCGGCTGTGCCGGGCGCTGGATGCGGCGAACTGCGATGAAACTGCCGCGCAGCTTGCTGTGCTGCGTCAGTTCGTCGAACGCCGGCGCGAAGCGTTGGCCAATCTGGAAGTGCAGTTGGCCGCCATGCCGACCGCGCCGGCACAGCATGCGGAGAGTTTGCCATGAACAGCCCCGAGCGCATGCCGGCCGAGACACACAAGCCGTTCACCGGCTACCTGTGGGGTGCGCTGGCGGTGCTCACCTGTCCCTGTCATTTGCCGATTCTCGCCATTGTGCTGGCCGGCACGACGGCCGGCGCGTTCATCGGCGAGCACTGGGGTATTGCAGCCCTCACGCTGACCGGCTTGTTTGTCCTGTCTGTGACGCGGCTGCTGCGGGCCTTCAGAGGTCGATCATGAGCGCTTCCCAGCCAATTGAATGGACAGTGGCGCAACTGGCGCAGGCGGTCGAGCGCGGGCAGCTTGAGCTGCACTACCAGCCGATTGTCGATTTGCGCAGTGAGCAGATTGTCGGCGCGGAAGCCCTGTTGCGCTGGCGTCATCCGACGCTCGGACTGTTGCCGCCGGGCCAGTTCCTGCCCGTGATCGAATCGTCCGGCCTGATGCCGGAAATCGGCGCATGGGTGCTGGGCGCAGCCTGCCGTCAAATGCGCGACTGGCGGGTGCTGGCATGGCAACCGTTCCGGCTGGCCGTCAATGTTTCGGCGAGCCAAGTGGGGCCAGATTTCGACAAGTGGGTAAAGGGCGTGCTGGCCGATGCCGGGTTGCCCGCCGCGTATCTTGAAATTGAGCTGACCGAATCGGTTGCGTTCGGTGATCCGGCGATCTTCCCCGCCCTGGAAGCTTTGCGACAGATCGGTGTGCGCTTCGCCGCCGACGACTTCGGCACCGGCTATTCCTGCCTGCAACACCTGAAATGCTGCCCCATCAGCACGCTCAAGATCGACCAATCGTTTGTCGCCGGACTCGCCAACGACCACCGCGACCAGACCATCGTGCGCACCGTGATTCAGCTTGCGCATGGGCTTGGCATGGAAGTAGTGGCCGAAGGCGTGGAAACATCGGCGAGTCTTGATTTGTTGCGACAAGCGGACTGCGACACAGGACAAGGCTTCCTGTTCGCCAAGCCGATGCCGGCGGCGGCATTCGCCGTCTTCGTCAGTCAATGGAGGGGTGCCACCATGAATGCAAATGATCCGACTGCCACCAGTTGCTGCGTGTGCTGCAAGGAAATCCCGCTCGATGCCGCCTTCACCCCGGAAGGCGCGGAATACGTCGAGCACTTCTGCGGGCTGGAGTGCTATCAGCGCTTCCAGGCGCGCGCCAAGACCGGGAGCGAAACCGATGCCGATCCGAACGCCTGCGACTCATCACTGTCAGACTGAGGCATACCCTAACTTGATGTCAGATGCCATGTGCAAACGA
>NZ_CP079718.1:4782500-4834681 GCF_024971755.1 Shewanella xiamenensis | reverse complement strand
ACAAAACTTTTAATTGAAGAGTTTGATCATGGCTCAGATTGAACGCTGGCGGCAGGCCTAACACATGCAAGTCGAGCGGCAGCACAAGGGAGTTTACTCCTGAGGTGGCGAGCGGCGGACGGGTGAGTAATGCCTAGGGATCTGCCCAGTCGAGGGGGATAACAGTTGGAAACGACTGCTAATACCGCATACGCCCTACGGGGGAAAGAGGGGGACCTTCGGGCCTCTCGCGATTGGATGAACCTAGGTGGGATTAGCTAGTTGGTGAGGTAATGGCTCACCAAGGCGACGATCCCTAGCTGTTCTGAGAGGATGATCAGCCACACTGGGACTGAGACACGGCCCAGACTCCTACGGGAGGCAGCAGTGGGGAATATTGCACAATGGGGGAAACCCTGATGCAGCCATGCCGCGTGTGTGAAGAAGGCCTTCGGGTTGTAAAGCACTTTCAGTAGGGAGGAAAGGGTGAGTCCTAATACGGCTCATCTGTGACGTTACCTACAGAAGAAGGACCGGCTAACTCCGTGCCAGCAGCCGCGGTAATACGGAGGGTCCGAGCGTTAATCGGAATTACTGGGCGTAAAGCGTGCGCAGGCGGTTTGTTAAGCGAGATGTGAAAGCCCTGGGCTCAACCTAGGAATAGCATTTCGAACTGGCGAACTAGAGTCTTGTAGAGGGGGGTAGAATTCCAGGTGTAGCGGTGAAATGCGTAGAGATCTGGAGGAATACCGGTGGCGAAGGCGGCCCCCTGGACAAAGACTGACGCTCATGCACGAAAGCGTGGGGAGCAAACAGGATTAGATACCCTGGTAGTCCACGCCGTAAACGATGTCTACTCGGAGTTTGGTGTCTTGAACACTGGGCTCTCAAGCTAACGCATTAAGTAGACCGCCTGGGGAGTACGGCCGCAAGGTTAAAACTCAAATGAATTGACGGGGGCCCGCACAAGCGGTGGAGCATGTGGTTTAATTCGATGCAACGCGAAGAACCTTACCTACTCTTGACATCCACAGAAGAGACCAGAGATGGACTTGTGCCTTCGGGAACTGTGAGACAGGTGCTGCATGGCTGTCGTCAGCTCGTGTTGTGAAATGTTGGGTTAAGTCCCGCAACGAGCGCAACCCCTATCCTTATTTGCCAGCACGTAATGGTGGGAACTCTAGGGAGACTGCCGGTGATAAACCGGAGGAAGGTGGGGACGACGTCAAGTCATCATGGCCCTTACGAGTAGGGCTACACACGTGCTACAATGGCGAGTACAGAGGGTTGCAAAGCCGCGAGGTGGAGCTAATCTCACAAAGCTCGTCGTAGTCCGGATTGGAGTCTGCAACTCGACTCCATGAAGTCGGAATCGCTAGTAATCGTGGATCAGAATGCCACGGTGAATACGTTCCCGGGCCTTGTACACACCGCCCGTCACACCATGGGAGTGGGCTGCAAAAGAAGTGGGTAGCTTAACCTTCGGGGGGGCGCTCACCACTTTGTGGTTCATGACTGGGGTGAAGTCGTAACAAGGTAGCCCTAGGGGAACCTGGGGCTGGATCACCTCCTTACCTATACGACTAACTCAATGTTTGTTGAGTGTTCACACAGATTTGCTTGATAGAAGATAGAGTAAAAGATGGGTCTGTAGCTCAGCTGGTTAGAGCGCACCCCTGATAAGGGTGAGGTCGGTGGTTCAAGTCCACTCTGACCCACCAATCCTTCCTTCTCAGCGTTGGAAAGTGACTCGTTTAGTGAACTAAACGTCGCCACTGTCCGCCTTGATAAGAAATGATTGGCAAACCAATCCTTTAAGAGGTTTGGAACATCTTATTTACTCGCACTGCATGTAAATGGGGCTATAGCTCAGCTGGGAGAGCGCCTGCCTTGCACGCAGGAGGTCTGCGGTTCGATCCCGCATAGCTCCACCATTTACTGCATTATGGTTAGAGATGCCAAAGATAAACTTAAACATTATCTTTGGCTTTTTTAAGCCCGCTCTTTAACAATTTGGAAAGCTGATAGTAATTAACACAATGATGTCTGTCGTTGTGTTAATACGAAAAAAATTGAGTTCTTAAAACACTTGTTAAGTGTCTTGAATATTCAAGTCTAAGGCGAGTCCATCTTCTTGGTCGAAGATGAGACAAGTAAAACCAGCTGGTCGCAACAGCGCAAGTGGCTCACGTAAGTGAAACCTATTTGGGTTGTATGGTTAAGCGACTAAGCGTATACGGTGGATGCCTTGGCAGTCAGAGGCGATGAAGGACGTAGTAACTTGCGAAAAGCGTTGGCGAGCTAGTAACAAGCATTTGAGCTAACGATGTCCGAATGGGGGAACCCAGCAGCATAAGCTGTTATCACTGCATGAATACATAGTGTAGTGAGGCAAACGAGGGGAACTGAAACATCTAAGTACCCTTAGGAAAAGAAATCAACCGAGATTCCCCTAGTAGCGGCGAGCGAACGGGGATTAGCCCTTAAGTCAGAGGGGTGTTAGTGGAATGGTCTGGAAAGTCCAGCGGCACAGGGTGATAGCCCCGTACACGAAAACTAACCTTTGATGAAAACGAGTAAGGCGGGACACGTGATATCCTGTTTGAATATGGGGGGACCATCCTCCAAGGCTAAATACTCCTGACTGACCGATAGTGAACCAGTACCGTGAGGGAAAGGCGAAAAGAACCCCTGTGAGGGGAGTGAAATAGAACCTGAAACCGTATACGTACAAGCAGTGGGAGCGGTTCTTGAGACCGTGACTGCGTACCTTTTGTATAATGGGTCAGCGACTTACGTTTTGTAGCGAGGTTAAGCGAATAGCGGAGCCGTAGGGAAACCGAGTGTTAACTGCGCGTTTAGTTGCAAGGCGTAGACCCGAAACCCGGTGATCTAGCCATGGGCAGGTTGAAGGTTGAGTAACATCAACTGGAGGACCGAACCGACTAATGTTGAAAAATTAGCGGATGACTTGTGGCTGGGGGTGAAAGGCCAATCAAACCGGGAGATATCTGGTTCTCCTCGAAAGCTATTTAGGTAGCGCCTCGAGCGAATACCATTGGGGGTAGAGCACTGTTAAGGCTAGGGGGTCATCCCGACTTACCAACCCTTTGCAAACTCCGAATACCAATGAGTACTACTCGGGAGACAGACGGCGGGTGCTAACGTCCGTCGTCAAAAGGGAAACAACCCAGACCGTCAGCTAAGGTCCCAAAGTGTATGTTAAGTGGGAAACGATGTGGGAAGGCTTAGACAGCTAGGATGTTGGCTTAGAAGCAGCCATCATTTAAAGAAAGCGTAATAGCTCACTAGTCGAGTCGGCCTGCGCGGAAGATGTAACGGGGCTAAACATACCACCGAAGCTACGGGTGCAATTCATTAGAGTTGCGCGGTAGAGGAGCGTTCTGTAAGCCGTTGAAGGTGAAGGGGTAACCCACACTGGAGGTATCAGAAGTGCGAATGCTGACATGAGTAACGATAAAGGGGTGAAAAACCCCCTCGCCGAAAGACCAAGGGTTCCTGTCCAACGTTAATCGGGGCAGGGTGAGTCGACCCCTAAGGTGAGGCCGAAAGGCGTAATCGATGGGAAACAGATTAATATTTCTGTACTTCCGCTAACTGCGATGGAGAGACGGAGAAGGCTAGGCTAGCGCGGCGTTGGTAGTCCGCGTTTAAGGTGGTAGGTGGGTGACTTAGGCAAATCCGGGTCACTATACACTGAGAGCTGATGACGAGTCCCCAAGGGGATGAAGTAGTTGATGCCATGCTTCCAGGAAAATCTTCTAAGCTTCAGGTTAGCGGGAATCGTACCCCAAACCGACACAGGTGGTCGGGTAGAGAATACCAAGGCGCTTGAGAGAACTCGGCTGAAGGAACTAGGCAAAATGGTACCGTAACTTCGGGAGAAGGTACGCTCTTGTTGGTGATGAGACTTGCTCTCTAAGCTGACGGGAGTCGCAGATACCAGGTGGCTGCAACTGTTTATCAAAAACACAGCACTGTGCAAACTCGCAAGAGGAAGTATACGGTGTGACGCCTGCCCGGTGCCGGAAGGTTAATTGATTGGGTTATCGCAAGAGAAGCTCATGATCGAAGCCCCGGTAAACGGCGGCCGTAACTATAACGGTCCTAAGGTAGCGAAATTCCTTGTCGGGTAAGTTCCGACCTGCACGAATGGCGTAATGATGGCCACGCTGTCTCCAGCCGAGACTCAGTGAAGTTGAAATTGCGGTGAAGATGCCGTATACCCGCGGCTAGACGGAAAGACCCCGTGAACCTTTACTATAGCTTGGCACTGAACATTGACCCTACATGTGTAGGATAGGTGGGAGACTATGAAGTTGGAACGCTAGTTCTGATGGAGTCGTCCTTGAAATACCACCCTTGTAGTGTTGATGTTCTAACTTGGCCCCATTATCTGGGGTAAGGACAGTGCCTGGTGGGTAGTTTGACTGGGGCGGTCTCCTCCCAAAGAGTAACGGAGGAGCACGAAGGTTGGCTAAGTACGGTCGGACATCGTACGGTTAGTGCAATGGCATAAGCCAGCTTAACTGCGAGACAGACACGTCGAGCAGGTACGAAAGTAGGTCATAGTGATCCGGTGGTTCTGAATGGAAGGGCCATCGCTCAACGGATAAAAGGTACTCCGGGGATAACAGGCTGATACCGCCCAAGAGTTCATATCGACGGCGGTGTTTGGCACCTCGATGTCGGCTCATCACATCCTGGGGCTGAAGTCGGTCCCAAGGGTATGGCTGTTCGCCATTTAAAGTGGTACGCGAGCTGGGTTCAGAACGTCGTGAGACAGTTCGGTCCCTATCTGCCGTGGGCGTTGGATGATTGAGGGGAGTTGCTCCTAGTACGAGAGGACCGGAGTGAACGAACCGCTGGTGTTCGGGTTGTCATGCCAATGGCATTGCCCGGTAGCTATGTTCGGAATCGATAACCGCTGAAAGCATCTAAGCGGGAAGCGAGCCCCAAGATGAGTCATCCCTTGGACTATAAGTCCACTAAAGAGCCGTTCGAGACTAGGACGTTGATAGGTCAGGTGTGTAAGCGTTGTGAGGCGTTGAGCTAACTGATACTAATGACTCGAGAGGCTTAACCATACAACCCAGATGGGTTTTGCTAAGTAGCACTTAGCTTGAATAGAAACACTTAAGAAGTGGTACTCAATACAGCTTTCCGAATTAACAAATAAAGGTTAATTACGCAGGTAATTGTACGGCAGACAAAGCCGTGACGAGCGAAGGGCGGAGTGTACGGTAGTACATGAGCACTGGAGTGAGGAAACAATGCCGTCAGACGTAGAATTAACCCGTAAGAATTTGCTTGGTGACAATAGCATTGTGGTCCCACCTGATCCCATCCCGAACTCAGAAGTGAAACGCAATCGCGCCGATGGTAGTGTGGGGTCTCCCCATGTGAGAGTAGGTCATCGCCAAGCGCCTAATTAAACAATGAAGCCAGCTGAATAAGCTGGCTTTTTTGTTTTTGATGTTTTATTCACGGCTTCCTCAACTTGTTTGTGCTCATCTTTAACTCTTGCTCAAAAGCACAAAAGCTCAAAAGCTTGAGTCATGACGTATCTGTTTTACCGATCAATCTCAGTTTGCTGCAATTCTAGGGTGAAGCGTTTACAATGTCACTTTTATCGCGGCAGAACATCATCATGTCTTTTCCATACTCGCTAAAACCGTTTAATACTTTTGGCGTAGAGCAATCCTGTTCATCATTGATTGAAGTCCATTCCAAGATGGAACTGCAAACGACTTGCTTATCTTTATATCAATCAAAGCAACCAATGCTTGTGCTTGGTGGTGGCAGCAATATCGTATTTACCGATGATTTTAATGGCACTGTAGTGCGAGTATTGTCTAAAGGTATTTCCTGCTCCGAAGATGACTCTCACTTTTATCTTGATGTTGAGGCGGGTGAAAACTGGCATGAATTGGTCCTATTTAGCTTAGATCAGAATATGCCTGGACTTGAGAATTTAGCCCTGATCCCGGGCACAGTTGGCGCAGCTCCGATTCAAAATATCGGTGCTTATGGTGTTGAGTTTTGTGATGTTTGTGATTGGGTTGAATATCTTGATGTCGAGTCTGGCGACTTACTAAGGCTTACGGTCGATGAATGTGAGTTTTCATATCGCGAGTCGATATTTAAAGGCAGCTTACGCGACAAAGCTGTGATTACCGCTGTTGGTTTGCGCCTCCCTAAAGCTTGGCAACCAAAATTGGCCTATGGCCCGTTGCAATCACTTAACGCTGAGACGGTGACCCCAAGGGAGATTTTTGACCGTGTCTGTGAGGTGAGGAGTGAGAAGCTGCCGAATCCTGAGGTGCTAGGTAACGCTGGGAGTTTTTTTAAGAATCCAATCGTTAGCGCATCAGTTTATATTGAACTAGCTCAACGCTTTCCAAGCATTGTTGGTTATGCTCAACCGAATGGAGAGGTCAAACTTGCTGCTGGTTGGCTAATTGAACATGCAGGTCTTAAGGGGTTTGTTCTTGGGAATGCGGGAGTGCATGCGAAGCAAGCCTTAGTATTAGTCAATTTAGGCCATGCAACTGGCCAAGATATTTGTCGATTAGCATTGCATGTGATTGCGCGAGTGAATGAGGTTTTTGGCGTTAAGCTAGAAGCCGAGCCAAGAATTATGGGATTAACAGGGGAGACGAGTCTCGATGTCTGATAATTGGGTGAGAAAACGCGAAATACTGGGATTACTGTCGAGCGAACATTTTGTTTCTGGTGAGGAGTTAGCTACACAACTGGGCATTTCCCGCGCTGCAGTGAGTAAGCATGTCGATGCTTTGGAAGACTATGGCGTGGCGATCTACAGTGTCAAAGGCCGCGGTTACAAGTTAGCTAATCCTATCTCCCTTATCGACTCGGCTCGTTTAATTCAGTCGATCGATAATCGATGCTTTTACTTTGATGAAATCCCGAGCACTAACAGCTTTATGTTAAGCCATACCAGTGAGCTGAAGAGTGGCGATGTATGTGTGGCTGAGTACCAGTCAGCGGGACGAGGACGTAGAGGACGAACTTGGGTGTCTCCCTATGGACATCATTTGTATTTCTCGCAGTTTTGGTCATTCCCCCAAGGGATGGCGCAGGCAATGGGCTTAAGCCTAGTGGTGGCTTGTAGTTTAGTTGAGGTACTGAAATCCTTTGGTGTTGATAATATCGGCGTGAAATGGCCAAACGATATTTATCTTAATTATAAAAAGCTTGCTGGGATTTTAATTGAAATGTCCGGGCAGGCGGATAGCGAGTGTCAATTAATCATTGGTATTGGTGTTAACATGGCTATGTCGGAAGACCAAGGTAAGGGAATTGACCAGCCTTGGAGCGACTTGTCTAGCTTGACGGATATGCCAAATAAAACGGATCTCGTGATTGCATTACACAAACAGTTGAAGAGAGACATACAGTTGTTTGAGCGTGAAGGGCTGGCAGCCTTTAAAACGCGCTGGCAACAGGCAGATCTATTCCATGGTAAAGAAATTCGTTTACTGATGGGCGAGAATCACGTTGACGGTATCTGTCGTGGTATCGATGAACAAGGTGCAGTATTGTTAGAAACCGCCGATGGCATACAAGCCTATATCGGCGGAGAAATCAGTTTAAGAGCAAGATAAGATTATTTACGCAGTAAAACGTGTGACATCAAATGATCCTGTCCTTTTTGTAGGATCAGATGCGCTCGTTCCCTTGTGGGCTGAATATTGAGCTGCAAATTGGGGCCGTTGATTGTGTCCCATATTTTCGCCGCTATAGTATAGGCTTCATCATCCGTCAGGCTAGCATAGTGATGGAAATAGGACTTTTCATCACTAAATGCCCCTTTGCGAAATTGCAAAAAGCGCTCTTGATACCATTGCTTCAATAAATGCTCTTCGGCATCGACATAAATCGAAAAATCGACAAAGTCGGAGACAAAGGGCCTACGTATATCGACTGGCGAATCTAAACCTGTTTGTAAAACATTCAGTCCTTCGAGGATCAAAATATCGGGCTGCGAAACGGTTTGATGCTGGCCGCGAATACGATCGTAAGTTACGTGGGAATAGATAGGCGCATTTACATGGGCTTGCCCGGATTTTACCGCCGAAATAAATTCGACCAACATCTTCATATCGTAACTTTCAGGAAAGCCTTTGCGTTGCAATAGCCCTTTACGCTTCAAATCTGCCAGAGGATATAGAAAACCATCGGTCGTAACTAAATCGACTTTAGGGTGCTCGGGCCACTGGCTTAGTAACGCCTGTAAAATACGCGCAGTGGTACTTTTACCCACGGCAACACTACCAGCAATGCTGATGATATAAGGGCTGCTTGAGGGCTTTTGCCCGAGAAACTCATCAAGGACTAAACCACGTTGTTGTTTGGCTTTTACAATTAAGTTAAGCAACCTGCTCAGAGGCAAGTAAATATCAGTGACTTCGGAGAGTGAAACCTTCTCATTGATACCCCGAAGATTCTCCAAGTCTTGTTCACTCAGCGTCATTGGCACTGCGTCCCTTAAAACAGACCATTGTGCGCGCTCAAAGGCAAGATAGAGTGCTTTTTGAATTGGATTTTTTGACGTCATTGGCTTTCCTCGGCTTAGGAATCGCACAGTACACCATGACTTAAGTATCGACAATATAAAATCAATTCGTGAAGCTCGGTTTCTAGCTCTTCTAGCCTGATTTACTGGATAAATGCTTGCCGACATCAGTTTGAGGGTAAAAAAGCATCATTTGATTGCTTTTTTTAAACAAATCGTCGATTTTCGCTTGCACTTGGGCACACATTTACCTAATATCCCGTTCCGAAATGATTTGCCGGCATAGCTCAGTTGGTAGAGCAACTGACTTGTAATCAGTAGGTCCCGAGTTCGACTCTTGGTGCCGGCACCATTTTACTGGAGGGGTTCCCGAGTGGCCAAAGGGATCAGACTGTAAATCTGACGGCTCCGCCTTCGAAGGTTCGAATCCTTCTCCCTCCACCATTTTCTAGGTAGTTAGGTAGCCTTAGTTAGGTTGCGCGGGCATCGTATAATGGTATTACTCCAGCCTTCCAAGCTGATAACGCGGGTTCGATTCCCGCTGCCCGCTCCAAATTTAGTTGCTGATATGGCTCAGTTGGTAGAGCACACCCTTGGTAAGGGTGAGGTCGGCAGTTCGAATCTGCCTATCAGCACCAGCCTTTCTGAATTAAGCTCCTATACCTAAATTAATCGGTTCGATGTCATTTATATGCATCGGATTTTTTCTATATGTATGTTTTCATCACCAAGACTCTTGGATTGAGGCAATACCATGGCTAAAGCTAAATTTGAACGTTCTAAGCCCCATGTTAACGTGGGCACCATCGGTCACGTTGACCATGGTAAAACCACTCTGACTGCAGCTATCTCTCACGTACTGGCTAAGACCTACGGTGGTGAAGCTAAAGACTTCTCTCAAATCGATAACGCTCCAGAAGAGCGTGAGCGCGGTATTACCATCAATACCTCTCACATCGAGTATGACACCCCAACTCGCCACTACGCACACGTAGACTGCCCAGGCCACGCTGACTATGTTAAAAACATGATCACTGGTGCTGCACAGATGGACGGCGCGATCCTGGTAGTTGCTTCTACAGACGGTCCAATGCCACAAACACGTGAGCACATCCTGCTGTCTCGTCAGGTTGGCGTACCATTCATCATCGTATTCATGAACAAATGTGACATGGTTGACGATGCTGAGCTGTTAGAATTAGTGGAAATGGAAGTGCGTGAACTGTTATCAGAATACGACTTCCCAGGTGATGACTTACCAGTAATCCAAGGTTCAGCTCTGAAAGCGCTAGAAGGCGAGCCAGAGTGGGAAGCGAAGATCCTTGAGCTGGCAGCAGCTTTAGACTCTTACATTCCAGAGCCAGAGCGTGATATCGATAAGCCATTCCTGATGCCAATCGAAGACGTATTCTCTATTTCTGGCCGTGGTACAGTAGTAACAGGTCGTGTAGAGCGTGGTATCGTTAAAGTGGGCGACGAAGTAGAAATCGTTGGTATCCGCACTACAACCAAGACAACTTGTACTGGTGTAGAAATGTTCCGTAAGCTGCTTGACGAAGGTCGTGCAGGTGAGAACTGTGGTATTTTATTACGTGGTACTAAGCGTGATGACGTAGAGCGTGGTCAAGTATTATCTAAGCCAGGTTCAATCAACCCACACACTACTTTTGAATCAGAAGTTTACGTTCTGTCAAAAGAAGAAGGTGGTCGTCATACTCCATTCTTCAAAGGCTACCGTCCACAGTTCTACTTCCGTACAACTGACGTAACCGGTACTATTGAACTGCCAGAAGGCGTAGAGATGGTAATGCCTGGTGACAACATTAAGATGGTTGTTACGCTGATTTGCCCAATCGCGATGGACGAAGGTTTACGCTTCGCAATTCGTGAAGGTGGCCGTACAGTAGGCGCTGGTGTTGTAGCTAAGATCATTGCTTAATAGCAATTGTGATTAGAAAAAAGGAAGCTTAGGCTTCCTTTTTTGTTTAAGTCGATTATTTAGTGGGTTTTGTGGGTTGCAACTGTTGTGCATCCTTGCTAACAAAGTCGAATCAGAATACAATCTATGGCCGATTTTTGACCCTGAGCTTATGCAACATGCGTTTCTAAGGGTATTCGGGATTCAGAGTATCTAAAGCGTATTGTAACTGGGTCGTATGTCCCTAATTATTGTGCTCAAGCTCAGGCCGTATTGAGTAACGGAATAACCGATGACAACAAATACTGAAAACCAGACTAACTCTCTGGATATCGTGAAGTGGGGTTTAGCGATCCTATTGCTGGCCGCTGCTGTTATTGGCAATCAAATGTATAGCGAGGCGAGTGCCGTGATCCGCGCACTGGCTGTTATCGTTGCATTCGCTATTGCTGGTTTTATTGCCCTGCAAACCGAAAAGGGTAAAAAAGCTTTAGCATTCGCGCGTGAGTCGCAAATTGAAGTGCGTAAGGTCGTATGGCCAACACGTCAAGAAGCGCTTAACACCACTTTTATTGTCCTTGCTGCAACAGGTATCTTAGCTCTTATTTTATGGGGTTTAGATGCAGTGTTAATGCGAATTGTCAATTTTATCACTGGCGTATAGGCACCTCGAATGACTGAAGCTAAAGAAGCTAAAAAAAGATGGTATGTAGTGCAGGCATTCTCTGGCTATGAAGGCCGAGTTTGTAAGTCACTGATTGAATACATTAAAATGCACGGCATGGAACAATACTTCGGTGAAGTCTTAGTTCCGACTGAAGAAGTCATTGAAATGCGTGCAGGCCAGCGTCGTAAGAGCGAGCGTAAGTTTTTCCCTGGTTATGTTTTGGTCCAGATGGAAATGAACGATGATAGCTGGCATTTAGTCAAAAGCATCCCGCGTGTTTTAGGCTTTATTGGCGGAACATCTGATCGTCCTGCTCCAATTTCAGATAGAGAAGCGGATGCTATTCTGCGTCGCTTACAAGAAACCACAGCTTCGCCAACTCACCGCGTTATTTTTGAGCCAGGCGAAGTGGTGCGTGTATGTGATGGTCCATTTGCTGACTTTAACGGTACCGTTGAAGAAGTAGATTATGACAAGAGCCGCGTAAAAGTGTCGGTAATGATCTTCGGTCGTTCTACACCAGTTGAGCTCGATTTTAGTCAGGTCGAAAAAGGCTGATTAAATTAAATACAAAATCCGTTTGGCAACGGGTGCGGATTTCTATATAATCCGCACCCGTTGTTTTCGGGGGAGCATGTTGGCATGTCGCTGATATGCGTTTGAACCCAAACTGAGGAAATGTCAGATGGCAAAAAAGATTGATGCTTATATTAAGCTACAAGTGAAATCAGGTTCTGCGAACCCTTCACCACCAGTTGGTCCAGCTCTGGGTCAGAAAGGTGTGAACATCATGGAATTCTGTAAAGCGTTCAACGCTCGTACAGAAAAAATGGAAAAAGGCATGCCTATTCCAGTCGTGATCACTGTATACAGTGACCGTTCATTCACTTTCGAAACTAAGACTCCACCAGCTTCTTACTTACTGAAGACTGCTGCAGGCCTGAAATCAGGTTCTCCACGTCCAAACACTCAGAAAGTAGGTACTATCGCTCGTGCTAAGATTCAGGAAATTGCTGAAATGAAAGCCGCCGATATGACTGGTGCTGATATTGAAGCGATGACTCGCTCAATCGAAGGTACTGCGCGTTCAATGGGTTTGGTTGTAGAGGGTTAATATAATGGCAAAACTAACTAAACGCATGCGCGTAATCCGCGAGAAAGTTGACGGTACTAAACTATACGAAATCAACGACGCTGTTGCTCTGTTAAAAGAATTAGCAACTGCTAAGTTCGTTGAAAGTGTTGACGTTGCTGTTAACCTGGGCATCGACCCACGTAAATCTGACCAAAACGTTCGTGGTGCAACTGTGTTGCCACACGGTACTGGTCGTGACGTTCGCGTTGCAGTATTTACACAAGGTGCAAATGCTGAAGCTGCTAAAGCTGCTGGTGCTGAACTTGTTGGTATGGATGATCTGGCTGAGAAAATCAAAGCCGGTGAAATGAACTTCGACGTAGTTATCGCATCGCCAGACGCAATGCGCGTTGTTGGTATGTTAGGTCAAATCTTAGGCCCACGTGGTTTAATGCCTAACCCCAAAACTGGTACAGTAACGCCAAACGTTGCTGAAGCAGTTAAGAACGCTAAAGCGGGTCAAGTTCGTTACCGCAACGACAAGAACGGTATTATCCACACTACTATCGGTAAAGTGGATTTCACACCAGTTCAATTGAAAGAAAACTTGGAAGCGTTAATCTCTGCACTGAAAAAGGCTAAGCCTGCAGTTGCAAAAGGTGTATACGTGAAAAAAGTAAGCATCTCCACCACTATGGGTGCAGGTGTTGCTGTTGACCAAGCTTCTCTCGAAACAGCTAACTAATTTTACAAGGTGAGTGCATTAGTCTATAATGCGCGCACTTTGTGGGTTGAAGCCTGTTTTTGATGCTTTAAGCATCATTAATTAGGCTTCCGTCCAAGACCGCAGGTGTTTACTTTAACGGTTTACTTAATTTCCTGCGTAGACGGTGTCAGGCCCCAGCTAAATTTTTTTACTGGATAATCTGCACCGTAAGTCACTAAATACATAAGTATTTAGTATGGTAAATACTAGGGAATACCCTAGGTAGAATCCAGGAGTAAAGCCAATGGCATTAAGACTCGAAGACAAAAAAGCGATTGTTGCTGAAGTCAACGAAGCTGCCAAAGGTGCGCTATCTGCAGTTGCCGCTGATTCTCGCGGTGTAACTGTAGGTGCTATGACCGGTCTGCGTAAAAAAGCTCGCGAAGCTGGTGTTTATGTACGTGTAGTACGTAACACTCTGGCTCGTCGTGCTGTTGAAGGTACTGCATTTGAGTGCCTAGCAGAAACGTTCACTGGCCCAACTTTGATTGCTTTCTCTAACGAGCACCCAGGTGCTGCAGCTCGTCTGTTAAAAGACTTTGCTAAAGAGCAAGCTAACTTCGAAGTTAAAGGCGCAGCCTTTGAAGGGAATTTCATCCCTGCAGCTGACATTGATCGTTTGGCGAAACTGCCAACATACGAAGAAGCACTAGCACAGTTAATGATGACTATGAAAGAAGCATCTGCTGGCAAGTTCGTTCGTACACTGGCCGCCCTGCGCGATCAAAAACAAGAAGCCGCTTAATTTCAAGCTGGCTGCTTAATAGAATTGAATTCAGAACAATAGGAAACATTTGTTATGTCTATCACTAAAGACCAAATCTTAGAAGCCTTTGCAGCTATGTCTGTAATGGAAGTTGTTGAACTGATCGAAGCAATGGAAGAGAAGTTCGGCGTTTCTGCCGCTGCTGCTGTTGTTTCTGGTGGTGGCGAAGCTGCTGCTGCTGTTGAAGAGCAAACAGAATTCAACGTAATTCTGACTGCACACGGCGACAACAAAGTTGCAGTTATTAAAGCCATCCGTGGCGCAACTGGTTTAGGCCTGAAAGAAGCTAAAGCAATGTCTGAAGCTGCTCCAGTAGCAGTTAAAGAAGGCGTTTCTAAAGAAGAAGCTGAAGCTCTGAAGAAAGAACTAGTTGAAGCTGGTGCTTCAGTAGAAATCAAGTAAGCTATTATTTAGCTTGCTCACCCAAGCCACTTGGGTGGAGGCTGGCGGTTTTTTAACCGTCGGCCTTTTTTGCGCTATATGCGCCGGCGATTTTTTTTCACCGTTTGTCGCCAGATTTTGCAGTCCCTAGCAGAGATTACTGGTTAGGTTCTTGCCATCAACGGTGATGGGCAAACGTGCTGAATGTAATAACTCAGGTTATTGATTCAGTCTTGGTCACATCTCGTAAGCAGAGGAAACCCATGGTTTACTCCTATTCTGAAAAGAAGCGTATTCGCAAAGACTTTGGTAAGCGTCCACAGGTGTTGGATATTCCTTACCTTTTGTCTATTCAGTTAGACTCTTTTAAGAAGTTCACCGATCAAGATCCTACCGGTGAGCGCGGTCTTGAAGCCGCCTTCCGTAGCGTTTTTCCCATCAAGAGCTTTTCTGGTAATTCAGAACTGCAATACGTCAGCTATAAGCTTGGCGAGCCTGTTTTTGATGTGAAAGAGTGTCAGATCCGTGGTGTTACATATTCAGCTCCACTGCGCGTTAAATTACGCATGGTGTTGTATGACCGTGAAGCAGCGGCAGGCACTGTAAAAGATATTAAAGAACAAGAAGTCTACATGGGTGATATCCCATTGATGACTGACAACGGTACCTTTGTTATCAACGGTACTGAGCGTGTAATCGTTTCTCAATTACACCGCAGCCCAGGCGTATTCTTCGATCACGACCGTGGTAAAACCCACTCATCAGGTAAGGTGCTATATAACGCACGTATCATCCCTTACCGTGGTTCATGGTTAGACTTTGAATTCGATCCTAAAGATGCACTATTCGTACGTATCGACCGTCGCCGTAAATTGCCAGCGACCATCATTCTGCGTGCATTAGAGTACTCTACTCAAGAGATCCTTGACCTGTTCTTCGAACGCGTTGAGTTCAAGATCAAGAAAGATACTCTGGTTATGACCTTAGTCCCTGAGCGTCTGCGTGGTGAAACCGCCAGCTACGACATCAAGGATGCAGAAGGCACTGTATTGGTTGAAGCGGGCCGTCGCGTGACTGCACGTCATATTCGCCAACTCGAAAAAACCAACACCACTGAACTCGAAGTACCAGTTGAGTACATCGTGGGCAAATATGCTGCTCAAGATTACATCGATCCGGACACGGGCGAAGTATTAGTTTCTGCTAACAGTGAAATCAGCTTAGAAGACTTAGCGAAGTTATCACTGGCAGGCATCAAAGAGTTGAGCACGTTATACATTAACGAGCTGGACCACGGTGCTTACATCTCTGACACTCTGCGTATCGATCCAACCACTAACCGCTTAGAAGCGTTAGTTGAGATCTACCGCATGATGCGTCCTGGTGAGCCACCAACCAAAGATGCAGCAGAAGCCCTGTTCCAAAACTTATTCTTCAGCGAAGAACGTTATGACCTGTCGAAAGTCGGTCGTATGAAGTTCAACCGTCGTCTCAGCATTCCTGATGACGAAGGTAGTGGCGTACTGTCTAAAGAAGACATCGTTGCAGTAATGAAGAACATCATTCACATCCGTAACGGCTTCGACGAAGTGGACGATATCGACCACTTAGGTAACCGTCGTATTCGTTCTGTGGGTGAGATGGCTGAAAACCAATTCCGTGTTGGTCTGGTCCGTGTTGAGCGCGCCGTGCGTGAACGTCTGTCATTAGGCGATCTGAACGAGCTGATGCCACAAGACTTAATCAACGCTAAGCCAATTTCTGCTGCAGTGAAAGAGTTCTTCGGTTCTTCTCAGCTGTCACAATTCATGGACCAAAACAACCCGCTGTCAGAAGTAACGCATAAGCGTCGTATTTCTGCTCTAGGCCCAGGTGGTTTGACCCGCGAACGTGCAGGCTTCGAAGTCCGCGACGTACACCCAACTCACTATGGTCGTTTATGTCCAATTGAGACCCCTGAAGGTCCAAACATTGGTCTAATCAACTCATTAGCAAGCTTTGCCCGTACTAACTCATACGGCTTCTTAGAAACCCCATACCGCAAAGTGGTAGACGGTGTGATCACTGACGAAGTGGAATACTTGTCAGCGATTGAAGAAGGTCGTTATGTGATTGCACAGGCGAACATCGAAGTTGACTCTGAAGGCCGCATGGTTGAAGAGCAGATCGCCTGTCGTCACAAAGGTGAATCTACCTTTATGCGCGCGTCTGACATTCAATACATGGACGTATCGCCACAACAGATCATTTCTGTTGCTGCGTCACTGATCCCGTTCTTAGAACACGACGACGCGAACCGTGCATTGATGGGTGCGAACATGCAACGTCAAGCGGTACCAACACTGAAGTCAGAGAAGCCTCTGGTCGGTACAGGTATTGAACGCACATTAGCTGTGGATTCAGGCGTAGTAGTCGCCGCTAAACGTGGTGGTGTGATCGATTACGTTGATGCGAGCCGTATCGTCGTTAAAGTAAATGAAGACGAGCTGCGCCCAGGCGAAGCGGGTATCGACATTTACAACCTGACTAAGTACACCCGTTCTAACCAAAACACGTGTATCAACCAACGTCCATGTTGCAGCGTTGGTGAGCCAGTGGTTCGTGGTGACGTGTTAGCAGACGGTCCGTCTACTGACTTAGGTGACTTAGCCCTTGGCCAGAACATGCGTATCGCGTTCATGCCTTGGAACGGTTACAACTTCGAAGACTCGATCTTAATTTCTGAGCGCGTTGCACAGGAAGACCGTTTCACCACTATCCACATTCAAGAGCTGTCTTGTATCGCTCGTGATACCAAACTGGGTAGCGAAGAAATCACTGCTGACATTCCAAACGTAGGTGAATCTGCGCTGTCGAAACTCGACGAGTCAGGTATCGTTTACATCGGTGCAGAAGTGAAGGGCGGTGACATTCTGGTAGGTAAAGTGACGCCAAAAGGCGAAACACAACTGACTCCAGAAGAGAAGTTACTGCGCGCCATCTTCGGTGAGAAAGCGTCTGATGTGAAAGACAGCTCACTGCGTGTACCTAACTCTGTTAAAGGTACCATCATCGACGTTCAGGTATTTACCCGTGACGGCGTTGAGAAAGACAAACGCGCCATTGAAATCGAAGAAATGCACATTGCCCAAGCTCGTAAAGACTTAGGCGAAGAGTTCAAGATCCTTGAAGAAGGCGTATTGAGCCGTGCACGCAACTTATTATTAAGTGCCGGTTTCACTGAAGCACAAATCGCAGCATTGCCACGTAAAGATGTATTGGTTCAAGTCATTGATGATGAAGCCAAACAAACTGAGCTTGAGCAATTAGCTGAACAGCATGAAGAGCTGAAAGCAGACTTCGATAAGAAGTTTGAAATCAAACGTCGCAAAATCACCCAAGGTGATGACTTGGCCCCAGGTGTACTGAAGATCGTTAAAGTTTACTTAGCGGTTAAACGTACTATCCAACCTGGTGACAAGATGGCGGGTCGTCACGGTAACAAGGGTGTTATCTCTAAGATTAACCCAATTGAAGACATGCCGTACGACGAGCAAGGCAACCCTGTGGACATCGTATTGAACCCGCTAGGCGTTCCATCACGTATGAACATCGGTCAGGTTCTTGAAGTTCACTTAGGTGCTGCGGCTAAAGGTATTGGTAACAAGATTGCTGCCATGCTGGAAGATCAGCGCGAGAAGGGACTTGCAGAAGTTCGTAACTACATCAAGCAAGTGTACGAATTAGGTGACGAAGTGCAGCAGCGCGTCGACATCGATTCATTCACTGACGATGAGTTATTGCGCTTAGCGAACAACCTGAAAGGCGGTATCCCAGTTGCTACGCCAGCCTTCGACGGTGCTAAAGAGAAAGAGATCAAGCAGATGCTTGAGCTTGCAGGCTTGCCAACCTCTGGTCAGCTGAAATTATTTGATGGTCGTACCGGTAACGAATTTGAGCGTCCAGTAACTGTTGGTTACATGTACATGCTCAAACTGAACCACTTAGTTGACGACAAGATGCACGCCCGTTCTACCGGTTCGTACAGCTTAGTAACTCAACAACCATTGGGCGGTAAAGCTCAGTTCGGTGGTCAGCGTTTCGGGGAGATGGAAGTGTGGGCACTCGAAGCATACGGTGCCGCTTATACGCTTCAAGAAATGCTCACCGTGAAATCGGATGACGTTAACGGTCGTACTCAGATGTATAAGAACATCGTCGACGGTAACCATCAGATGCAGCCTGGCATGCCAGAGTCCTTCAACGTATTACTGAAGGAGATCCGTTCACTCGGTATTAATATCGAGTTGGATCAGGAATAAGCGTCGCCTTAAGGCAACGTTTGGCAACAGAATGGTGCTCCGCAGTCGCGGAGCACCCGGTTTAACTCCTTCAGGAGAGAAACGTGAAAGACTTATTAAAGTTTCTGAAACAGCAAAGCAAGACTGAAGAATTTAACGGCATCAAAATTGGTCTGGCATCGCCTGATCTGATCCGTTCTTGGTCTTTTGGTGAAGTTAAGAAGCCAGAAACCATTAACTACCGTACCTTCAAGCCTGAGCGTGAAGGTCTGTTCTGTGCGCGTATCTTTGGCCCAGTCAAAGATTACGAATGTTTGTGCGGTAAGTACAAGCGTTTGAAGCACCGTGGTGTGATCTGTGAAAAGTGTGGTGTAGAAGTTACCCAGACTAAAGTACGTCGTGAACGTATGGGTCACATTGAACTGGCTAGCCCAGTTGCCCACATTTGGTTCTTGAAATCACTGCCGTCCCGTATCGGTTTAATGCTGGACATGACGCTGCGTGATATCGAGCGCGTACTGTATTTTGAATCTTTCGTCGTGATCGAGCCTGGCATGACCAGCCTTGAGCGTGGCCAAATGCTGACAGAAGAAAACTATCTGGACGCATTAGAAGAGTACGGTGACGAATTCGAAGCCAAGATGGGTGCTGAAGCGGTATTAGAACTGCTGCGCGCAATCGATCTTGAAAAAGAAATCGAACAAATGCGTGAAGAGCTGCCATCAATCAACTCTGAGACTCGTCGCAAGAAAGTGACCAAGCGTCTTAAGTTGATGGAAGCGTTCCACACTTCTGGTAACAAGCCAGAGTGGATGATCTTAAAAGTACTGCCTGTGTTACCACCTGACTTACGTCCGCTGGTACCGCTCGATGGCGGCCGCTTCGCGACTTCAGATCTGAACGATCTGTATCGCCGCGTGATCAACCGCAACAACCGTTTGAAGCGTCTGTTAGATTTAGCTGCGCCGGACATCATCGTACGCAACGAAAAGCGTATGTTACAAGAGTCTGTTGATGCGCTATTAGATAACGGTCGTCGTGGTCGTGCTATTACCGGTTCTAACAAACGTCCTCTGAAATCTTTGGCCGATATGATCAAAGGTAAACAAGGTCGTTTCCGTCAGAACTTGTTAGGTAAGCGTGTTGACTACTCTGGTCGTTCGGTTATTACCGTAGGTCCTACTTTACGTCTGCACCAATGTGGTCTTCCTAAGAAGATGGCACTGGAACTGTTCAAGCCATTCATCTATGGCAAGCTGGAAGGTCGTGGCTTAGCGACAACCATCAAAGCGGCTAAGAAGATGGTAGAGCGTGAAGTGGCGGAAGTTTGGGACGTTCTGGATGAAGTGATCCGCGAACATCCAGTGATGCTTAACCGTGCACCAACACTGCACAGACTCGGTATCCAAGCGTTCGAACCTGTACTGATTGAAGGTAAAGCCATCCAGTTACACCCACTCGTTTGTGCGGCATACAACGCCGACTTCGACGGTGACCAAATGGCTGTACACGTACCGTTAACACTGGAAGCGCAGCTTGAAGCCCGTGCCCTGATGATGTCTACCAACAACATCCTGTCACCAGCCAACGGCGAGCCTGTAATCACTCCATCACAAGACGTGGTATTAGGTCTGTACTACACCAGCCGTGAGCGTATTAACGGCCGTGGTGAAGGTATGTACTTTATGTCTGTTGCTGAAGTTGAAAAAGCTTATGCAACTGGCGCTGCTGAACTGCATGCCCGCGTGAAAGTGCGTATCACTGAAACCGTTATCGGTGACAATGGTGAGCGTACTGAACAACGTCGTATCGTAGATACTACAGTCGGTCGTGCTCTGCTGTCATTGATTCTGCCAGCAGGTTTGTCATTTGATCTGGTTAACCAGAACATGGGCAAAAAGCAGATTTCTAAGCTGTTGAACACCTGTTACCGTCAATTAGGTCTGAAAGATACCGTTATCTTCGCTGACCAACTGATGTATACAGGTTTCCGTTACGCCACTATCTCTGGTGCATCTGTCGGTATCGACGACATGGTGATCCCAGCTGAGAAGTACACCTTAGTTGCTGACGCTGAAGCCGAAGTGCTCGAAATTCAAGAGCAGTTCCAATCAGGTCTGGTTACTGCTGGTGAGCGTTACAACAAAGTTATCGACATCTGGGCAAGTGCGAACGAAAAAGTTTCTAAAGCGATGATGGAAAACCTGTCAACTGAGACAGTGATTAACCGTGATGGCGTTGAAGAAAAACAAGCTTCGTTCAATAGCATTTACATGATGGCCGACTCTGGCGCTCGTGGTAGTGCTGCACAGATCCGTCAGTTAGCGGGTATGCGTGGTCTGATGGCGAAACCAGACGGTTCGATCATTGAAACGCCAATTACCGCTAACTTCCGTGAAGGTCTAAACGTACTTCAGTACTTTATTTCTACTCACGGTGCGCGTAAAGGTCTTGCCGATACTGCATTGAAGACAGCGAACTCGGGTTACCTGACTCGTCGTCTGGTAGACGTTGCTCAAGACTTAGTCGTCATTGAAGATGATTGTGGTACTCACGAAGGTCTAACCATGAAGCCGCTGATCGAAGGTGGTGATGTGGTTGAGCCATTACGTGAACGCGTACTGGGTCGTGTGGTTGCTGTTGATGTGTTCTATCCAGGCACCGAAGACGTGCTTGCACCACGTAACACCCTGCTCGATGAAGCATGGTGCGACAAGTTAGAAGAGCATTCAATCGATGAAGTGATTGTTCGTTCAGTCATTACCTGTGATACCGATTTTGGTGTGTGTGCTGCCTGTTACGGCCGTGATTTGGCCCGTGGCCATATCATCAACCACGGTGAAGCGATCGGTGTTGTGGCTGCACAATCAATCGGTGAACCTGGTACACAGTTAACGATGCGTACGTTCCACATCGGTGGTGCTGCGTCACGTGCCTCAGCAGAAAACAACGTTCAAGTGAAGAACTCAGGTTCGTTGAAACTGCACAACGCTAAGTACGTAACAAACACAGACGGCAAGCTGGTTATCGTTTCTCGTTCTTCTGAACTGGCAATCATCGACGAATTAGGTCGTGAGAAAGAGCGTTATAAAGTGCCTTACGGTACTGTGCTCGAGAAGTTAGAAGAAGCATCAGTAGAAGCAGGCGATATCATCGCTAACTGGGACCCACATACTCACCCAATCATCACTGAAGTGGCGGGTAGTATTAAGTTCGTTGACATGATCGACGGCGTGACCATGACTCGTCAAACAGACGAACTGACTGGTCTGTCATCAATCGTGATCCTCGACGTGGGTCAACGTGGTTCAGCGGGTAAAGAAATGCGCCCAATGATCCGTCTGGTTGGCGCCGACGGTAGCGACCTGATGATCCCAGGTACAGAAGTACCAGCACAATACTTCTTACCAGGCAGTGCGATCGTTAACCTTGACGACAACGCGCAAATCGCCGTGGGTGACGCGTTAGCACGTATTCCACAAGAATCGTCTAAAACACGCGACATCACGGGTGGTCTACCACGCGTTGCCGACCTGTTCGAAGCCCGTAAGCCAAAAGAGCCTGCAATTCTGGCAGAAATCTCTGGTACCATCTCGTTTGGTAAAGAGACTAAGGGCAAGCGTCGTCTGGTGATTACACCAGCGGATGGCGGTGAACAGTACGAAGAGATGATCCCGAAATGGCGTAACTTAAACGTGTTCGAAGGTGAAAAAGTCGAACGTGGTGAAGTTATTGCTGACGGTCCAGAAGCGGCGCACGACATTCTGCGTCTTCGTGGCATCCACAACGTAGCTAACTACATTGTGAACGAAGTACAAGACGTATATCGTCTACAAGGCGTGAAGATCAACGATAAGCATATCGAAGTGATCATCCGTCAAATGCTGCGTAAGTGCGTAATCACCTCTGCAGGTGATAGTGAGTTCTTAGAAGGCGAACAAGTAGAAGTGTCTCGCGTGAAGATCGCTAACCGCGACCTGATCGAACAAGGCAAAGTGCCTGCGACCTTCGAACGTGAACTGCTGGGTATTACCAAAGCGTCTCTGGCAACAGAATCGTTTATCTCTGCAGCATCGTTCCAAGAAACAACTCGCGTACTGACAGAAGCTGCCGTAGGCGGCAAGTCTGATAACTTACGTGGTCTGAAAGAAAACGTAATCGTTGGCCGTCTGATCCCAGCCGGTACTGGTTACGCTTATCACAAGACCCGTAACGATGCCCGTGCTAAGAAAGACGAGCCAGTTGTAGTGAATAAGATCACTGCAAGCGAAGCGGAACAAAACCTTGCAGACCTCTTAAACTTGGCTGGCAGTCAAGATTAAGTAATCAGTTTGTAACAAAAAGGCGCCGTTGGCGCCTTTTTCATTGGAATATGCCGCAAAAGTTGGCTATTTCTTGACAGTTAGGCTTTACCTTTCTAAAATTCCGCGTCCCACCATTGTGGGATATAGATTTTTCACACCTTATCGTTGAGTTTGATTCAACTGACTCGGAGCTATACATGGCAACTGTAAACCAGTTGGTACGTAAGCCACGCGCGCCAAAAGTCGACAAGACTAATGTGCCTGCGTTGAATGCGTGCCCACAAAAGCGTGGTGTTTGTACACGTGTGTACACTACTACCCCTAAAAAACCTAACTCTGCACTACGTAAAGTAGCTCGTGTGCGTCTAACTAACGGTTTCGAAGTTACTTCGTACATCGGCGGTGAAGGCCACAACCTGCAGGAACACAGCGTGATTTTGATCCGTGGTGGTCGTGTTAAAGACTTACCTGGTGTTCGCTACCACACTGTTCGTGGCGCATTAGACTGTGCAGGCGTGACTTCACGTCGCCAAAGCCGTTCTAAGTACGGTGCTAAGCGTCCTAAGTCTTAACGTATCCGTTAAGTAAGGCCAAGCTAGTTTATTTTGAGAATTCCAGTTTTGGAAATCCCTGAAGCATACGGAGAATTGTTATGCCAAGACGTCGCGTTGTAGGACAACGTAAAATCCTACCAGATCCAAAGTTTCACAGTGAGTTGCTGGCTAAGTTCATCAACGTCATTATGCAGGACGGCAAAAAGTCGACTGCTGAAAAAATCATTTACAAGGCTCTTGATGTTATCGCTGAAAAGAAAGGCGCTAACCATTTAGACATCCTTGAAGCAGCCCTGGACAACGTTCGCCCATCAGTCGAAGTTAAATCTCGTCGCGTGGGTGGTTCTACATACCAGGTACCATGTGAAGTTCGTCCTGTGCGTCGTAACGCACTGGCGATGCGCTGGTTAGTTGAAGCTGCACGTAAGCGTGGTGAAAAATCTATGGCTTTACGTCTAGCAGGTGAAATGCTAGATGCGTCTGAAAACAAAGGTACTGCTGTTAAGAAGCGTGAAGACGTGCACCGCATGGCTGAAGCTAACAAGGCCTTTGCTCATTACCGTTGGTAATCTGATGGTGTGGGCTTAGGCCCACACCATTGTTGTTGATATTGCCAAGACTTAGGTTTTGGTGGAGAGGGTATAATCGTGGCTCGTACAACCCCAATTGAGCGTTATCGTAATATCGGTATTTGTGCTCATGTGGACGCAGGTAAAACCACCACAACAGAACGTGTTCTGTTCTATACCGGTTTGTCTCATAAAATCGGTGAGGTGCATGACGGCGCCGCGACCACTGACTGGATGGTGCAAGAGCAAGAGCGTGGTATTACTATCACCTCGGCTGCTGTCACTACTTTCTGGCGTGGTATGGATGCTCAATTCACTGAACACCGCATCAATATCATCGATACCCCTGGTCACGTTGACTTTACTATTGAAGTTGAACGTTCTTTGCGCGTTCTTGACGGCGCTGTTGTGGTTTTCTGTGGTGCTTCAGGTGTTGAACCTCAATCAGAAACCGTATGGCGTCAAGCTGACAAATACCGCGTTCCACGCATCGTATTTGTCAACAAGATGGACCGTGCAGGCGCGGACTTTGAACGTGTAGTGAAGCAAATCAGAACTCGCCTTGGAGCAACTTGTGTACCGATCCAATTAAATATCGGCGCAGAAGAAAACTTCACTGGCGTGATCGACTTAATCAAGATGAAAGCCATTAACTGGAACGAAGCGGACCAGGGGATGACGTTCTCTTATGAAGAGATCCCTGCACATTTAGCAGCTAAAGCGGCTGAAATGCATGAGTATCTGGTTGAAGCAGCCGCTGAAGCCTCTGATGAACTGATGGACAAGTATCTTGAAGAAGGTACCCTGTCAGAAGAAGAGATCAAAAAAGCACTGCGTCAACGTACTATAAATAATGAAATCGTTTTAGCGACCTGTGGTTCTGCATTTAAGAACAAAGGCGTTCAAGCGGTTCTTGATGCGGTAGTAGAATTCTTGCCAGCACCAGTCGATGTGCCACCGATTAAGGGCATCGATGACAATGAGCAAGAAGTTGAGCGCCCATCAGATGACAATGCCCCCTTTGCGGCGTTGGCATTTAAGATTGCTACAGACCCGTTTGTGGGTACTTTAACCTTTATTCGTGTGTATTCAGGCGTACTCGAATCAGGTTCTGGCGTTTACAACTCTGTTAAACAGAAACGTGAACGTATTGGCCGTATCGTGCAGATGCACGCTAACGACCGCACAGAACTGAAAGAAGTCCGTGCAGGTGATATTGCCGCGGCTATTGGTCTAAAAGACGTAACCACGGGTGATACACTTTGTGATAATGACCACAAAGTAATCTTGGAACGCATGGAGTTCCCAGAACCTGTAATTACCATTGCCGTTGAACCTAAGTCAAAAGCCGACCAGGACAAAATGGGTATCGCACTGCAAAAACTTGCAGCAGAGGATCCTTCATTCCGGGTTGAGACTGACGAAGAATCATCACAAACACTGATTTCTGGAATGGGTGAGTTACACTTAGACATTATCGTTGATCGTATGCGTCGCGAATTTGGTGTTGAGTGCAACGTAGGTAAGCCACAAGTGGCCTACCGTGAAACCATTCGTGGATCAGTTGAGGCTGAAGGTAAATTTGTACGCCAATCAGGTGGCCGTGGACAATTCGGTCATGTTTGGTTAAAACTAGAGCCTAATGAAGAAGGCGCTGGTTACGAATTTATCAACGCAATCGTTGGCGGTGTAGTTCCACGTGAATTCATCCCTGCGGTTGATAAAGGTATCCAAGAGCAGATGAAGAATGGCGTTCTCGCTGGCTTCCCTGTATTGGACGTGAAGGTCACTCTGTTCGATGGTTCATATCATGATGTGGACTCGAATGAAATGGCGTTCAAAATTGCGGGTTCTATGGGCTTCAAAAAGGGTGCGCTTGAGGCGAAACCTGTGTTGCTCGAACCTTGCATGAAAGTAGAAGTAACTACTCCAGAAAACTATATGGGTGATGTTGTTGGTGATTTAAACCGTCGCCGTGGTTTGATTGAAGGTATGGATGATGGCTTTGGTGGCATCAAAATAGTCCATGCAGTAGTGCCTCTTTCTGAAATGTTTGGTTATGCAACTGATTTGCGTTCTGCAACTCAGGGTCGTGCTTCTTACTCCATGGAGTTCTTGAAGTACACTGATGCACCGCAAAACATTGCGAAAGCGATTATTGAATCTCGTAGCTAATTTCCAGTTACGACATAAATGTAATATGGTCCTGTCAATGCAGGACTATTCTGAAAAGAAAGGAATATATCGTGGCAAAAGCTAAATTTGAACGTAGTAAGCCTCACGTAAACGTGGGCACCATCGGTCACGTTGACCATGGTAAAACCACTCTGACTGCAGCTATCTCTCACGTACTGGCTAAGACCTACGGTGGTGAAGCTAAAGACTTCTCTCAAATCGATAACGCTCCAGAAGAGCGTGAGCGCGGTATTACCATCAATACCTCTCACATCGAGTATGACACCCCAACTCGCCACTACGCACACGTAGACTGCCCAGGCCACGCTGACTATGTTAAAAACATGATCACTGGTGCTGCACAGATGGACGGCGCGATCCTGGTAGTTGCTTCTACAGACGGTCCAATGCCACAAACACGTGAGCACATCCTGCTGTCTCGTCAGGTTGGCGTACCATTCATCATCGTATTCATGAACAAATGTGACATGGTTGACGATGCTGAGCTGTTAGAATTAGTGGAAATGGAAGTGCGTGAACTGTTATCAGAATACGACTTCCCAGGTGATGACTTACCAGTAATCCAAGGTTCAGCTCTGAAAGCGCTAGAAGGCGAGCCAGAGTGGGAAGCGAAGATCCTTGAGCTGGCAGCAGCTTTAGACTCTTACATTCCAGAGCCAGAGCGTGATATCGATAAGCCATTCCTGATGCCAATCGAAGACGTATTCTCTATTTCTGGCCGTGGTACAGTAGTAACAGGTCGTGTAGAGCGTGGTATCGTTAAAGTGGGCGACGAAGTAGAAATCGTTGGTATCCGCACTACAACCAAGACAACTTGTACTGGTGTAGAAATGTTCCGTAAGCTGCTTGACGAAGGTCGTGCAGGTGAGAACTGTGGTATTTTATTACGTGGTACTAAGCGTGATGACGTAGAGCGTGGTCAAGTATTATCTAAGCCAGGTTCAATCAACCCACACACTACTTTTGAATCAGAAGTTTACGTTCTGTCAAAAGAAGAAGGTGGTCGTCATACTCCATTCTTCAAAGGCTACCGTCCACAGTTCTACTTCCGTACAACTGACGTAACCGGTACTATTGAACTGCCAGAAGGCGTAGAGATGGTAATGCCTGGTGACAACATCAAGATGGTTGTTACGCTGATTTGCCCAATCGCGATGGACGAAGGTTTACGCTTCGCAATTCGTGAAGGTGGCCGTACAGTAGGCGCTGGTGTTGTAGCTAAGATCATTGCGTAATAGCAATTGTGATTAGAAAAAAGGAAGCTTAGGCTTCCTTTTTTATTTTTAGCCCAAAACCACCTACTTCAGTAGGTGGTTATCATCATTTGAGGCTTTGCCTGTATACCTACCCATGTTAAATGCATCTTTGATTTTTAGCGAAGTCAAAAGAGGCAAATAACATGAGTAGATACGAGCAAGCATCGCATGTGTTCTGGCGATGTCAATATCATATAGTCTGGACACCAAAGTACCGCTTTCGGATATTGAAAGGTAATGTCGGAAAAGAGGTTTATCGATGCATTCAGGTTTATTGCCATCAAATGGGATGCATAGTCATGGAGCTAAATGTTCAAGTTGACCATGTTCATTTAGTGGTGAAGGTACCTCCGAAGATATCTATATCGAATTTAATGGGGGCGTTAAAAGGTAAGATAGCTTTGAAAATATTCAGTAAATTTCCTTACCTACGTAAGAATAAACTTTGGGGAAATCATTTTTGGCAGAGAGGATACTTCGTCGATTCGATTGGAATTAACGAGGAAATAATCCGTAGATACGTTAGGCATCAAGAGAAAGTAGAGCGGCAAGAGCAGGGTCAACTTGCTCTTGAATAAAGGCCCCCTTTTAGGGGGTTAAAACAAAGCCACCTTCTTCAGAAGGTGGATTCTTTACTTTGGGCTGGTGTTATTCTGAAATTTGTGTAAAATGCTCGCCACTCTGACGTTGAATAGTTTTTGATGACTATTTACACAGCGGGCTTGAAATCTGATTTCAGATGAGTATAATGGCCCCCTCGTTAACCTAGGTTAACGAATTAAATGACAAGTATTTGAACTTATCATTATCATAGCGGCTCCGATTGGGAGTCGAACGGTTAAATCATCTCGCTCTGCTTTTCCAGTAAGGAAGAAGCTAGAGGGTGATTTTTTATGTGTCCATTTTAGGAGCTCTGGTCAATGCAGAACCAAAGAATCCGTATCCGCTTAAAAGGGTTTGATCATCGCTTAATTGATCAGTCTACAGCGGAAATCGTTGAAACTGCTAAGCGTACTGGCGCCCAAGTACGTGGTCCTATTCCACTACCTACGCGCAAAGAGCGTTATACCGTTTTGATCTCTCCGCACGTTAATAAAGATGCTCGTGACCAGTACGAATTACGTACTCACAAGCGCCTGGTTGACATCGTAGAGCCAACTGAAAAGACTGTAGACGCTCTAATGCGTTTAGATCTTGCGGCTGGTGTCGACGTACAGATTAGCTTGGGTTAATTGAGATCCTTAGAAGAGGTTTGAGAGATGGCTATCGGTCTTATTGGTCGTAAAGTTGGTATGACTCGCATCTTCACTGAAGATGGTGTTTCTATACCTGTTACAGTAATTGAAGTTGCTGGCAACCGTGTTACTCAAGTGAAAACTTTAGAAACTGACGGCTACCGCGCACTTCAAGTTACTACTGGTACCAAAAAAGCCAATCGCATCACTAAACCAGAAGCAGGTCACTTTGCTAAGAGCGGCGTAGAAGCCGGTCGTGGACTGTGGGAACTGCGTCTGGCAGACGGTGAAGGCGAAGGCATTGAAGTTGGTGCTGAGCTAAACGTAGGTATCTTCGCTGATGTAGCGAAAGTTGACGTTACTGGTCAATCAAAAGGTAAAGGCTTCCAAGGCGGTGTTAAGCGTTGGAACTTCCGTACTCAAGATATGACGCACGGTAACTCTTTGTCGCACCGTTCGAACGGTTCTATCGGTCAGAACCAAACGCCTGGTCGCGTATTTAAAGGCAAGAAAATGTCAGGCCATATGGGTGCCGAGCGTGTTACTACTCAAAATCTAGACGTTGTACGTGTAGATGTTGAACGTAACCTGCTACTGGTTAAAGGTGCTGTTCCGGGCGCAACTAATGGCGACCTGATCATCAAGCCTGCAGTTAAAGCTTAAGGTCTGAGGAGATAGTAATGGAATTGGTATTGAAAGACGCGCAAAGCGCTCTTGAAGTTTCCGAAACTACCTTCGGCCGTGACTTTAACGAGGCACTGGTTCATCAGGTAGTTGTAGCATACGCTGCAAACGCGCGTCAGGGCACTCGTGCTCAAAAGACTCGTGCGGAAGTAACTGGCTCTGGCAAAAAGCCATGGCGCCAAAAAGGCACTGGCCGCGCTCGTGCGGGTGGTGTTAAGGGCCCAATCTGGCGTGGCGGTGGCGTAACTTTCGCTGCTAAAACTCAAGATCACAGCCAAAAAGTTAACAAGAAGATGTACCGCGGCGCGCTGAAAAGCATTCTGTCTGAACTGGTACGTCAAGACCGTCTGGTTGTTGTTGAATCATTCAGCGTTGAAGCTCCTAAAACTAAAGAGCTGAAAGCTAAACTGAAAGCAATGAACTTAGAAGACGTGTTAATTGTGACTTCAGAAGTTGACGAGAATTTATTCTTAGCAGCTCGCAACCTGTACAAGGTTGACGTTCGTGACGTTGCAGGTCTAGACCCAGTAAGTCTGATCGCGTTCAACACAGTGCTTGTGACTGCTGATGCAGTTAAGCAAATCGAGGAGATGCTAGCATGATGATCCGCGAAGAACGTTTGCTAAAAGTAATTCTGGCACCTCACATCTCTGAAAAGAGCACTGTGAATGCTGAGAAGCACAACACTGTTGTTTTCCGCGTAGCTATCGATGCAACTAAAGCTGAAATTAAAGCTGCTGTTGCTAAGCTATTTGAAGTTGAAGTCGAATCAGTTCGCACTTTAGTGAGCAAAGGCAAAACTAAACGTACTGGTGGCCGTACTGGCCGTCGTAGCGATTGGAAAAAAGCCTACGTGACTTTAGCTGCTGGTGCTGACATCGATTTCGTCGGCGGCGCTGAGTAAGCAAAGGAGAATTATCATGGCAGTTATTAAGTGTAAGCCAACCTCTCCAGGTCGTCGCCACGTTGTTAAAGTGGTGAACTCTGACCTGCACAAGGGTAAACCTTTTGCTGGCCTGTTGGCGAAAAAATCTAAAAGTGGTGGCCGTAACAATACTGGCCGTATCACTGTTCGTCACGTTGGTGGCGGTCACAAGCAGCACTACCGTTTAATCGACTTTAAACGCGATAAAGATGGTATCCCTGCAAAAATTGAGCGTCTGGAATACGATCCAAACCGTACTGCGCACATCGCTCTAGTACTGTATGCGGATGGTGAGCGTCGTTACATCCTTGCTGCCAAAGGCATGCAAGCTGGCGACAAGATCCAGTCTGGTGTTGAAGCCGAAATCAAAACCGGTAACGCAATGCCACTGCGCAACATTCCAGTAGGTTCTGTTGTGCACGCTGTAGAAATGAAGCCTGGTAAAGGTGCTCAGATCGCGCGTTCAGCGGGTGCTTATGTACAAGTTGTTGCTCGTGATGGCGCATATGCCACTTTACGTCTTCGCTCTGGCGAAATGCGCAAAGTGCCAGTTGATTGCCGCGCAACATTTGGTGAAGTTGGTAATGCCGAACACATGCTACGCCAGTTAGGTAAAGCAGGTGCTAAGCGCTGGAGAGGCGTTCGCCCAACAGTTCGCGGTGTTGCAATGAACCCGGTAGACCATCCACACGGTGGTGGTGAAGGCCGTACTTCTGGTGGTCGTCACCCAGTGACTCCATGGGGTGTGCCAACTAAGGGTTATAAGACTCGTAGTAACAAGCGCACTGACAAGTACATCGTACGTCGTCGTAATAAATAGTAAGAGGATTCGCCATGCCACGTTCTCTCAAGAAAGGTCCCTTCATTGACCTGCACTTGCTGAAGAAGGTAGAGAAAGCGATGGAAGCAGGTGACAAGAAGCCTATTAAGACTTGGTCACGTCGCTCTATGATCATTCCAAATATGATTGGTTTGACCATCGCTGTCCATAATGGTCGTCAGCACGTTCCTGTGTTCGTAACTGACGAAATGATCGGCCACAAACTTGGTGAATTCTCACCAACTCGCACTTATCGCGGCCATGCTGCTGATAAGAAAGCGAAGAAGCGTTAATACGGGAGGAATAAGATGGAAGTTTTAGCTAAACATCGTTTTGCCCGTACGTCTGCGCAGAAGGCTCGTCTCGTTGCTGATCAAATTCGCGGTTTGCCTGTTGCTAAGGCCCTCGAAATTTTGACTTTCAGCCCAAAGAAAGCCGCCGTACTGGTTAAAAAAGTACTTGACTCAGCTATCGCAAACGCCGAACACAACGAAGGCGCGGATATTGATGAGCTAAAAGTAGGCGCCGTCTTCGTTGACGAGGGTCCAACTATGAAGCGTATCATGCCACGTGCTAAAGGCCGCGCTGATCGTATCATGAAGCGTACCAGCCACATCACTGTGGTTGTATCAGATCGCTAGGAGAGAGCAATGGGACAGAAAGTACATCCTAATGGTATCCGTCTGGGTATCACCAAGCCTTGGATCTCTACCTGGTACGCAGATAAGTCAGATTATGCAAATAACCTGAACAGCGACTGGGAAGTGCGTAAGTATCTTGCAGACAAACTGCAAGCTGCGTCAGTATCTAAGATTGTTATTGAACGCCCAGCGAAAAGCATCCGCGTTACTATTCACACTGCCCGTCCAGGTGTTGTGATTGGTAAGAAAGGTGAAGACGTTGAAGTATTGCGTGCTGCCGTTTCAAAACTGGCTGGCACTCCTGCTCAAATTAACATCGCTGAGATCCGTAAACCTGAGCTAGATGCCAAGTTAGTTGCTGACTCAATTGCACAGCAATTAGAGCGTCGTGTTATGTTCCGTCGCGCGATGAAGCGTGCGGTACAAAACGCAATGCGTATTGGTGCTCAAGGTATCAAAGTTGAAGTTAGTGGCCGTTTAGGCGGTGCTGAGATTGCGCGCTCTGAGTGGTACCGTGAAGGTCGTGTACCTTTACATACACTGCGTGCTGATATCGACTATTCAACCTCTGAAAGTCACACTCAATATGGTGTGATTGGTATTAAAGTTTGGATCTTCAAAGGTGAAGTTCTGGACGGAATGCTGCCACAGATTGAAGAGCCGAAACAGCAGCAACCTAAGCGCAAGCCTCGTGGTAAATAGGAGAGCCGGCAATGCTGCAACCTAAACGTATGAAGTTTCGCAAGATGTTCAAAGGCCGCAACCGCGGTCTAGCGAACGGTACCGAAGTTAGCTTTGGTACTTTTGGTCTGAAAGCAGTCGGCCGTGGTCGTTTAACTGCTCGTCAGATCGAATCTGCACGTCGTGCCATGACACGTCACATTAAGCGTCAGGGACAAATTTGGATTCGAGTTTTCCCGGACAAACCTATTACCTCTAAGCCTCTTGAAGTGCGTATGGGTAAAGGTAAAGGTAACGTTGAATACTGGGTATGTCAGATTCAACCTGGTAAGGTTCTTTATGAGATGAATGGTGTTTCTGAAGTGATCGCTCGTGAAGCGTTTGCTTTAGCTGCTGCCAAGCTTCCAATCAAGACTACCTTCGTAACTAAGACGGTGATGTAATGAAAGCGAGCGAACTAAGAGAAAAGAGCGTTGAAGAACTGAACGCTGAACTACTTGGTCTGCTGCGTGAGCAGTTCAACCTGCGTATGCAACACGCCACTGGTCAGTTGACTCAGACTCATCAACTGAAATTGGTGCGCCGTAATATTGCGCGCGTTAAGACCATTATTACTTCTAAGGCGGGTGCATAATGTCTGATAAAATCCGTACTTTGCAAGGTCGTGTCACTAGCAACAAAATGGATAAAACCATTACTGTCGCTATCGAACGCCAAGTGAAACACCCAATCTATGGGAAATACATTAAGCGTACGACTAAGATCCATGCACATGACGAAGCTAATCAGTGCAATGAAGGTGACGTAGTCGCGATTCGCGAATGTCGTCCTTTGTCTAAGACTAAGTCTTGGACCCTGGTTGAAGTAGTATCAAAGGCCTAATAATATTAGGCATTTAGGTAAACGGCTCCAGTATTTGGGGCCGTTTGTTTTTTTAATACTATACATTCCATATTTATGGTGTTATATTTGCGCCCCATTTTTGACTAAATTCAAAGCAAAAATGGTGTTTATAGTCCCATAGTGGGAATTGTGTAGTAACGATAGCGGAGCACTTAAAATGATCCAAATGCAATCGACTCTTGACGTCGCATGTAACAGCGGCGCACGCAGAGTTCAGTGTATTAAGGTCTTGGGTGGCTCTCATCGTCGTTATGCCGGTATCGGCGACATTATCAAAGTTTCTGTTAAAGAAGCAATTCCTCGCGCTAAAGCGAAGAAAGGTGATGTGTATAACGCGGTGGTAGTCCGTACTAAGAAAGGCGTACGTCGTCCAGACGGTTCTGTCATTCGCTTCGATCGGAATGCAGCTGTTCTTTTGAACAACAACCTGCAGCCGATTGGTACTCGTATCTTTGGACCAGTGACACGTGAATTGCGTAATGAGCAATTTATGAAAATTGTCTCGCTGGCACCAGAAGTACTGTAAGGAGCTTCAAAATGGCAGCTAAAATCCGTCGTCAAGACGAAGTAATCGTATTAGCAGGTAAAGACAAGGGCAAGCGTGCTAAAGTTGCTCAAGTATTACCTACTGGTAAGTTAATTGTTGAAGGCATCAATCTTGTCAAAAAACACCAAAAGCCAAACCCACAACTGGGTGTAGCCGGTGGTATTGTTGAGAAAGAAGCACCGATTCAAGCATCAAATGTTGCGATCTTTAACCCTGTCACTGGCAAGGCGGATCGTGTTGGTTTCCGATTTGAAGACGGCAAAAAAGTTCGTTTCTTTAAATCGAACAGTGAACTCGTTAAGTAACTGGAGTAAACGATGGCGAAACTGCATGATAAATATCAAGAGACTGTTGTCGCTGAACTGACTCAAAAGTTCGGTTATACCAGTGTCATGCAAGTCCCTCGGATTGAGAAAATCACCCTGAACATGGGTGTTGGCGAAGCCGTTGCAGACAAAAAAGTTATGGAACATGCTGTCCGTGACATGACTGCAATTGCTGGTCAAAAACCAGTAGTAACTGTTGCTCGTAAATCAGTTGCTGGTTTTAAAATCCGTGAAGGCTACCCTATTGGCTGTAAAGTGACCCTGCGCGGTGAGCGTATGTGGGAATTCTTAGAGCGTTTAGTTGACATCGCAATCCCACGTATCCGTGACTTCCGTGGTCTGAGCGCTAAAGCGTTCGATGGCCGTGGTAACTACGCGATGGGCGTGCGTGAGCAGATCATTTTCCCAGAGATCGATTACGATAAAATCGATAAAATTCGCGGTATGGATATTGTTATCACTACCTCTGCGAAGACTGATGAAGAAGGTCGTGCTTTGTTAGACGCTTTTAACTTCCCATTCAAGAAATAAGGGTAGCGTAATGGCAAAAACATCAATGAAAGCACGTGAAGCAAAGCGTGCACAGCTCGTAGCTAAGTTCGCTGAAAAGCGTGCTGCTCTGAAAGTGATTATTGCAAGTCCAGCTTCTTCTGATGAAGATCGTTGGGATGCAGTATTAAAGCTGCAAGCTCTACCACGTGATTCCAGCGCATCGCGTCAACGCAATCGTTGTAATCAAACTGGTCGCCCACATGGTTTCCTACGTAAGTTCGGTTTAAGCCGTATCAAATTACGTGAAGCAACCATGCGTGGTGAAGTTCCTGGCCTGCGTAAGGCTAGCTGGTAAGCACTTGTCACGGAGTAAGCTAATATGAGCATGCAAGATCCTATTGCGGATATGTTAACCCGTATTCGTAACGGCCAAGCTGCTAACAAAGTATCTGTGAAGATGCCTTCTGCTAAGCTGAAAGTCGCTATTGCGAAACTGCTTAAAGAAGAAGGTTACATCGCGGATTACGCCGTAGCAGATGAAGCCAAGCCTGAATTGGAAATTACCTTAAAGTACTTCCAAGGCCAACCAGTCGTTGAGACTATCCAGCGTGTAAGCCGTCCAGGTCTTCGTATTTACAAAGGTAAAAACGAACTTCCTAAAGTAATGGGCGGACTGGGTGTCGCAATTGTGTCCACTTCTAAAGGCCTGATGACTGATCGTGCCGCCCGCCTTGCAGGCATGGGTGGCGAGGTTATCTGCTACGTAGCATAAGGAGCTAGGAATGTCTCGTGTAGCAAAAGCACCAGTATCTATTCCAGCTGGCGTAGAGGTGACCTTAAACGAACAGACCCTGACCGTCAAAGGCGCGAAAGGAAGTCTGACTCGAGTGATCAACAATGCGGTCAATGTTGTTATTGAAGGTGGCGTGATTAAATTCCTTCCTGTTGAGGGCGCAGTTGGCGCTTGGGCACAGGCTGGTACAACACGTGCATTAGTAAACAACATGGTTGTTGGTGTATCTCAAGGTTTTGAGCGTAAATTAAAGTTAGTTGGCGTTGGTTACCGTGCGAAACTCGTCGGTGCTGACATTGACCTTACTTTAGGTTTCTCTCATCCGTTAGTACACAAACTGCCCGCAGGCGTTACTGCAGAGTGCCCTAGCCAAACTGACATCGTCCTACGTGGCGTTGATAAACAGTTAATTGGCCAAGTCGCTGCTGAGATTCGCGGATATCGTCCACCAGAGCCATACAAAGGCAAGGGTGTTCGCTATGACGACGAAGAAGTACGCCGTAAAGAGGCTAAGAAGAAGTAGGTAACGCGATATGGATAAGAAAACATCTCGCTTACGTCGCGCTATTCGCGCTCGTAAGAAGATCCAAGAGCTGGGCGTGAACCGTCTGGTTGTACATCGTACACCGCGTCACATTTATGCTCAGGTGATCAATCCTGAAGCTCAGGTGGTGGCAGCTGCTTCAACCGTGGAAAAAGCGGTTAAAGAGCAACTGAAGAGTACCGGCAACGTAGACGCGGCTAAGGCAGTAGGTAAATTTATTGCTGAGCGCGCGATCGAAAAAGGCGTAACAACAGTTGCGTTCGATCGTTCTGGTTTCAAGTATCACGGTCGTGTAGCTGCTCTAGCAGATGCTGCTCGTGAAGCTGGCCTCCAGTTCTAAGGGGTTATAAAAATGGCTAAATTAGAAGCTCAGCAAAAAGACGATCTGCAAGAGAAATTAATTGCAGTTAATCGTGTTTCTAAAGTAGTTAAGGGCGGTCGTATCTTTAGCTTCACAGCACTGACAGTAGTGGGTGATGGTAATGGTAAGGTCGGCTATGGCTATGGTAAAGCGCGCGAAGTTCCAGCAGCAATTCAAAAAGCTATGGAAAAAGCCCGTCGTAACATGGTGACCGTTGAGTTGAATGCAGGTACTCTGCATCACCCAGTTAAAGGTCGTCATACTGGTTCACGTGTATACATGCAACCAGCATCACAGGGTACCGGTATTATCGCCGGTGGCGCAATGCGTGCCGTATTGGAAGTTGCAGGCGTTCATAACGTTCTGTCTAAAGCATACGGTTCTACTAACCCGATCAACATCGTTCGCGCGACTGTAGATGCTCTGGTGCACATGAAGTCACCATCGCAAATCGCAGCTAAGCGTGGCCTGAATGTTGACGAAATTCGGGGGTAATGCACCATGGCAACTAAAACTGTAAAAGTTACTCAAACTAAAAGCGGTATCGGTCGTTTACCGAAGCACCGTGCAACCCTAACGGGTCTTGGTTTGCGTCGCATTGGTCACACTGTTGAATTAGAAGATACTCCTTCAGTTCGCGGTATGATCAACAAGGTCTACTACATGGTTAAGGTGGAGGATTAATAGATGCGTTTAAATACTCTATCTCCAGCTGCAGGCGCTAAGCATGCACCAAAGCGTGTAGGCCGTGGTATGGGTTCAGGTTTAGGTAAAACTGCGGGTCGTGGTCACAAAGGCCAAAAATCTCGTAGCGGTGGCGGTGTACGCCCAGGCTTCGAGGGTGGTCAAATGCCACTTAAGATCCGTTTACCTAAATTTGGTTTTACCTCGCGTCGCGCTATGGTAACAGCTGAAGTTCGTGTACTCGAACTGGCTAAAGTTAACGGTGATGTTATCGACTTAAACGCTCTGAAAGATGCGAACGTTATTACTCGCAACATCCAGTTTGCGAAAATCGTTCTTTCAGGTACCATTGAGCGCCCAGTGACTGTAAAAGGTCTGAAGGTAACCAAAGGTGCACGTGCAGCAATTGAAGCTGCTGGCGGTAAGATCGAGGAATAATACGTCGATGGCAAAACCAGGACTTGATTTAAAAAGCGCGAAAGGTGGACTTTCAGAGTTGAAGGCTCGCCTCCTGTTCGTGATTGGTGCGATTATCGTCTTTAGGGCCGGTTCGTTTGTACCAATTCCTGGTATTGACGCAGCTGTATTAGCAGAGCTGTTTGCTCAGCAAAAAGGGACCATCCTAGGCATGTTTAACATGTTCTCGGGTGGTGCTCTTTCCCGTGCTTCTATCTTTGCATTAGGTATCATGCCGTACATTTCGGCATCGATTATCATGCAGTTATTGACTGTTGTGCATCCTGCACTCGCTGAATTGAAAAAAGAAGGCGAGTCTGGACGTAAAAAAATCAGTCAGTACACTCGATGGGGTACGTTGGTGCTGGGTACATTCCAGTCGATCGGTATTGCAACAGGGTTACCAAACTTAGTCCCAGGCCTAGTGGTCAATATTGGATTCGGTTTCTACTTTGTAGCGGTTGTGAGCTTAGTAACAGGAACTATGTTCCTGATGTGGCTAGGTGAGCAAATTACCGAACGAGGTATAGGTAACGGTATCTCGATTTTAATTTTCGCAGGTATTGTTGCTGGATTACCTTCCGCTATCGGCCAAACGGCTGAGCAGGCGCGTCAAGGTGACCTGAATGTGTTAGTGTTGTTGTTGCTCGCGGTAATTATTTTTGCTGTGACTTATTTCGTGGTGTTTGTAGAGCGTGGTCAACGTCGTATCGTCGTTAACTATGCTAAGCGTCAGCAAGGCCGTAAGGTATTCGCTGCGCAATCTACTCACTTGCCACTGAAAATAAACATGGCGGGTGTAATTCCTCCAATTTTTGCGTCAAGCATCATTTTGTTCCCAGGCACACTGGCTCAGTGGTTTGGTCAAAATGAGTCTATGTCATGGTTAAGTGATTTTTCATTGGCCGTGTCACCTGGACAACCGCTTTACTCATTATTGTATGCAGCAGCGATTATCTTCTTCTGTTTCTTCTATACAGCGTTGGTATTTAATCCACGTGAAACAGCAGACAACCTGAAGAAGAGTGGTGCATTCATCCCTGGGATCCGTCCTGGAGAACAGACTTCGCGTTACATTGATAAAGTAATGACTCGCCTAACATTAGCTGGCGCGTTATACATTACCTTTATCTGTTTAATTCCGGAGTTCATGCTAATTGCGTGGAAAGTACAGTTCTATTTTGGCGGTACTTCACTACTAATTATGGTAGTCGTAATCATGGACTTCATGGCTCAGGTTCAGACCCATATGATGTCACATCAGTATGAGTCTGTGATGAAGAAAGCTAACCTAGTTAACAAAGCGAATTTAGATCGTTTTGGTCGCTAAGTAAGCTTTACGGAGTGATGAAATGAAAGTTCGAGCTTCCGTGAAGAAGATCTGCCGTAACTGCAAGATCGTCAAGCGTAGTGGCGTTGTGCGCGTTATCTGTGTTGAACCAAAACACAAACAGCGTCAAGGCTAAAAGTGAAATTGTTCAGCCCACTGTTGGGCTGAACAAATATTGTTTGCAAATCTGTCAACTGTCGAGTATCCTTTCGGGCTTTTCGCAGTTGGCCTTTAACTTAAGGAGTGCATAGTGGCCCGTATCGCTGGCATTAACATTCCTGATCAAAAGCATACAGTCATCGCATTGACTGCAATTTTCGGCATCGGCCGTACTCGCGCTAGAGCAATCTGCGCAGCTACGTCAATTGCTGAAACTGCTAAGATCAAGGAATTGAGCGAAGCTCAAATCGACACCCTACGCGAAGAAGTTGCCAAATACTTAGTAGAAGGTGACTTACGTCGTGAGATTTCTATGAACATCAAGCGTCTTATGGATCTTGGTTGTTATCGTGGTCTCCGCCATCGTCGTAGCCTGCCTCTTCGTGGGCAACGTACTAAGACCAATGCGCGTACGCGTAAAGGTCCACGTAAACCAATCAAGAAGTAACGGGAAGGTAGACAATGGCTAAAGTTCCGTCACGTTCTCCGCGTAAGCGCGTACGTAAACAGGTTGCAGATGGCATGGCTCATATCCATGCTTCTTTCAACAACACAATTGTCACCATTACAGATCGTCAAGGTAATGCGTTGTCATGGGCTACTTCAGGTGGTTCAGGTTTCCGTGGTTCACGTAAATCGACGCCATTTGCTGCACAGGTAGCTGCTGAGCGTGCAGGCGCTGCTGCTCAAGACTACGGTTTAAAAAACCTTGAAGTGTTTGTGAAGGGTCCAGGTCCAGGTCGTGAATCAGCCATTCGTGCGCTGAACGCTGTTGGTTACAAAATTACCAACATTACCGATGTGACGCCGATCCCTCATAATGGTTGTCGTCCTCCTAAAAAGCGTCGTGTATAACGCGTTTCATTAGGATAGTTGGAGAAAGATCATGGCAAGATACTTGGGTCCCAAGCTCAAGCTCAGCCGCCGAGAAGGTACTGACCTTTTCTTAAAAAGCGGTGTGAGAGCAATCGATTCTAAGTGTAAACTGGAATCTGCACCAGGACAGCATGGCGCTCGTAAGCCACGTCTGTCAGAGTACGGTTTACAGTTACGCGAAAAACAAAAAGTTCGTCGTATTTACGGTGTGTTAGAAAAGCAATTCCGTAACTACTATAAAGAGGCTGCACGTCTGAAAGGCAACACTGGTGAAAACCTGTTGCAACTTTTAGAAACTCGTTTAGATAACGTTGTTTATCGTATGGGTTTCGGTGCGACTCGTGCAGAATCACGTCAGCTAGTAAGCCATAAATCTGTTATGGTTAACGGTCGTGTTGTTAACATTCCGTCATTCAAAGTGTCTGCGAATGATGTTGTAAGCATCCGTGAAAAGTCACGCACTCAAGCTCGTATCAAAGCGGCTTTAGAAGTGGCTGGTCAACGCGAGAAGCCTACATGGGTTGAAGTCGACAGCGCGAAAATGGAAGGTGCTTTCAAGCGTATTCCAGAACGTAGCGATTTGTCTGCGGAAATTAACGAACAGCTGATCGTCGAGCTTTACTCTAAGTAAGGCTAACAAACAAGAGAGGACACAATGCAGGGTTCTGTTACAGAATTTCTTAAACCGCGTCTCGTTGATATCGAGCAGGTTAACTCAACACGTGCCAAGGTTACTTTGGAACCGCTTGAGCGTGGTTTCGGCCACACTTTAGGTAACGCGTTGCGTCGCATCCTATTGTCGTCTATGCCCGGCTGCGCGGTTACCGAAGTCGAGATTGACGGCGTACTGCACGAATACAGCAGTAAGGAAGGCGTACAAGAAGATATCCTTGAAATCTTGCTTAATCTGAAAGGATTAGCAGTGACTATCGAGGGTAAAGACGAGGCTATGCTTACATTAAGCAAGTCCGGCGCAGGCCCTGTCATCGCAGCAGATATCACGCATGATGGTGATGTCACTATCGTGAATCCTGATCATGTTATCTGTCATTTAACAGGTAACAATGATATCAGCATGCGTATTCGCGTTGAGCGTGGTCGTGGTTATGTGCCAGCATCTGCTCGTGCACAGACAGAAGACGATGATCGCCCAATCGGCCGCTTGCTGGTTGATGCTTCTTTCTCGCCAGTCGCACGTATTGCCTACAATGTAGAAGCAGCTCGTGTTGAACAGCGTACTGACTTGGATAAACTCGTTATCGATATGACCACTAATGGTACTATTGATCCTGAGGAAGCTATCCGTCGTTCTGCAACCATCTTAGCTGAACAGCTGGATGCGTTTGTTGAGCTGCGTGACGTGACTGAGCCAGAAATGAAGGAAGAGAAGCCGGAGTTCGATCCGATTCTGTTGCGTCCTGTCGACGATTTAGAGCTAACTGTACGTTCGGCTAACTGTTTGAAAGCCGAAGCGATTCATTACATCGGAGATCTGGTACAGCGTACTGAAGTTGAGCTGCTGAAAACCCCTAACTTAGGTAAGAAATCTCTTACTGAAATTAAGGACGTTTTAGCTTCTCGCGGACTGTCGTTAGGTATGCGTCTGGAAAACTGGCCTCCAGCTAGTTTAGCAGACGACCTATAAGTCTCAGGTTTGTACAGATTTAGGTTATAAGGATTAGGTCATGCGCCATCGTAAGAGTGGTCGTCAACTTAACCGCAACAGCAGCCACCGCCAAGCTATGTTCCGTAACATGGCAAGCTCACTGGTTCGTCATGAGATCATCAAGACAACCGTAGCTAAAGCGAAAGAACTGCGTCGCGTAGTTGAGCCTCTGATAACACTTGCTAAGAGTGACAGCGTTGCAAACCGTCGTTTAGCGTTTGCACGTACTCGCGACGCTGAAGTCGTAGGTAAGTTATTCACTGAATTGGGTCCACGTTACCAGGAACGTCCTGGTGGCTACACCCGTATCCTTAAGTGCGGTTTACGTGCTGGTGATAAAGCCCCAATGGCTTACATCGAGCTAGTAGGTCGTCCAGAAGCTGCTCAAGCTGTTGATGTTGAAGCTGCTGAGTAATTAAGGTTACAAATTTAAAAGCCGGGCTCTAAGCCCGGCTTTTTATTTCAGCTCGTTTTAACTTACTCGACCCAAGTCGTTTGTTTCTCGATTTCTTTAGGCAATGTTAAGTGCCATTTACTTAACCCTTTACGGCTAAACATAAATTGTCCTAGGTCATCTGTTACTGGGAATATGTTTTCCGGTTTCTCACCTGCGAGGATCCTTGAGGCCATTTTTGCTGCGATCTTGCCGTGTTGGTAACCATCGAGAACATAGCCGCCGATATTGCCGTTGTTGTACACGCTAAATCCCCAAAAACCAAAATTGGGTACTGGTGTGTTAGCTGAAACCCATCCTAATAATTCTTCAGCATTAACCGACTGATCTTTGTCATCCCTCACTGCATGATAAAGTGCAACGACTATCGCACTAAAGCCATTGTCTTTAGCTGCAATGACTTGCTTTTGCCATTCACTAAGTTGATTTAGTTGTAATATTTCAACTTCCACATCGCTCAACATGCTCAGTTGCTGCTTACTGATATAATCCGCTGCAAGTCTAGACGTATCACTTTGATCGAACAGAACTAAGATTTTTCGGTGCTTTGATATTGGTAATATTCGTTGCAGTAATAGCAGAGAGCGTCTGAGTAGAGGTCTTTCAAGCACACCCGTAAAACGCTTATATTCATTTAAGTGATATTCTCTTGGGTTCATATTAATGCCAAGGTATACCACTGGAATTTGGCTTGAGTTTAACCGTTGGTGTAGATAATTAACGGCATTATCATCTGCTAGGATCACTAACTGTGGTTTTTGTTGTTGAATAAATTGCCATGCTAGTTCTGCCCGTTTGGCATGAAGATTTTTAGGTAGCCGTTTTGTGTCCATTTCAAAGTGATTTACCTCATTGAGAGGTGTCAATGTATCGAGTATGGCTTGATAATACTGCTTATCCCACGTGTAACCTTGGTGATAGCTCTCGATGACAACCACCTTGGCCGCATATGCCATTGGTATGAAACATGCCAGCATTAAGGTAAAAATCTGTCGCCATCTTTTAATTAATAACTTAATTAAATTCATGGAGAGATACCTAGTGGAATATAGCTTTGAGTATAGTCCAACCTCGAGTATCCGGCGGGCAATAAAAAAGCCTCATAATGAGGCTTTAAATATTCTTTCGGCGATGTGCTTACGTTATTGTGCTGTCGCTTTCTGCTGACTGTAATCTAGCTTCTCATGTTTTTGCCCCATTGCTTCTGCAACTTCTGGAGGCATGTAGTTTTCATCATGTTTTGCTAAGACTTCAGTTGCGGCCAACTTACCATCTTCCCCTAATACACCTTGGGCGACGATGCCTTGTCCTTCGCGGAATAGATCCGGTAATAGATCGTCATAGGTCACTAGAATTTCGCCACCTAAGGAATCGTGTACTGCAAATTGCACATGTAGGCTGTTTGGATCACGTACCATAGAGCCTACCGTTACCATGCCACCTACTCGAATACGTTGGCCCGCTTCGGGTTTAACGCCTGTATCGGTTTTACCGTTTACGATTTCTGACGGTGTATAGAATAAGTTTAAGTTGGAGTTCAACGCATACAGCAGCAGTGAAGCAATCGCGGCTACGCCACCGATTAGTGCTATAGCTAACGTCAGTCTCTTTTTGCGTCTTGGGTTCACGATTTGTTACTCCTAGTTTCTTTGAGGCGCTCTTCGCGGTTCATCTTTTTCGCTATTTCAATCAAAACCTTACGCTTTTGGCGTGCGCTAGTGATGATCAGCGTCGATACACAGAAGAAGGTCACACCATAGGCAAGCCATACATAAAAGGCATAGCCACCCATGTTGAAAAAATCACTGATAGAATCGAATTGCATTATTTGACCTCCTCAGCTTTAGCAAGTTCACGTACCCAAGGGCGCATGCCGTTTCTTGCTAAGATTTCTGCTCTAAATCTCACAATAGTGATAGCGCCTATCATAAGCCCGAAACCTAAAATATTGATTAAAAGTGGGTATAACATGTCGCTCGACATGGTCGATTTAGAGGTAATTTTGATGGTTGATGGTTGATGCAATGAGCTCCACCATTCAACGGAATATTTAATAATGGGGATATTAATTACCCCTACGATTGCCAAGATCCCTGCTGCACGTGCAGCGAGTACTTTATCCTCAAAGGAAGCGTAGAGGGAAATCACACCTAAGTAGAGGAATAGTAGTACTAATTCAGAGGTCAGACGCGCATCCCATACCCACCAAGTGCCCCACATAGGTTTGCCCCAAGCGGCACCAGTAAAGAGTGCTATAAAGGTGATGACAGCTCCTATAGGAGCAATAGACGCAGCTGCCCAGTCTGCTAATTTGACCTGCCAGACAAGACCAATAAATGCTGCTGTCGCCATACCCATGTAGGCCGCCATTGACATTGATGCAGCTGGTACATGGATAAAGATAATACGGTAGCTATCTCCTTGCTGGTAATCTGTCGGGGCAAACAATAAACCCCATACGGTGCCAACTGTAAGGAAAAGGCAGGCTAAGGTGGCAAACCATGGAAATAATGTTCCTGATAACTTATATGCGCGTTCAGGATCCGCGTAAGGGTGTAACCATTTCCACATTTTAGTTAGTACTCACTCGCAGAGATGCACCGATTGCAAAAGGTGCTAAGGTTAACGAACCGATCAACATGGCGCCAATTATAGCGAGCTGACCGTCATAGGGTAAATTCATTCCTGCCGCATCAATGGCGCTGGTCGCGAAAATGAGCACTGGAATATAAAGTGGCAGAATCAAAAGGCTTAATAGTACGCCGCCTTTACGTAGACCAACGGTTAATGCCACGCCAATAGCACCTAAGAGTGACAACACTGGGGTGCCTAAAGCCAGTGTGGCAATCAATGCACCATAACTATTAGCATCTAAGTTCAGTAGCACGGCCAGCAGTGGGGCAATAATAATCAATGGAACACCCGTAAGTATCCAGTGGGCTAACACTTTGGCTAAGACTAAAACAGACAAAGGTTGTGGGCTAAGTAGCATCTGTTCTAAGCTGCCGTCACTAAAGTCAGCTTTAAATAGACGCTCCAGCGACAACATGGATGCTAACAATGCCGCAACCCAAATAATCCCTGGGGCAATACGGGCTAGCATTTGTGGTTCTGGGCCAATGCCGAGTGGAAATAGGGTTACAACCATAATGAAGAATAATAGGGGATTAAAAATATCACCACGGTGTCGAATGGCAATCTTTAGATCCCGCTGAAGTAACGTTAAAAACGCTTGAGTAAAGCTGATGCCTCTTTTCATTATGCCAAACCTTATACGAAGCGATAATCTAGACGAATTTTACGAAGCCTATCATCTTTGATAATGCCCATATCTTGGTGAGTGGTCAGGATCACACAGCCACCATTATCCGCATGTTGAATAAATAACTGTTCAAGCTCTTCGACGCCTTTTTTATCGATTGCGGTAAAAGGTTCATCTAGGATCCACACCTTACAATCATTGTGCCAAAGCCTTGCCAATGCTGTTCGGCGATGTTGGCCCGCGGACAAATGCCCAGCAAGCGCTTCCTCAAAACCTGATAGATTTACTTTAGCTAATATGGCAGACGTATCAAAATCATCATAGCCACTGATTCTTAAATTGAAGTTAAGGTTTTCCTCAGCGGTTAATTCGGATTTCACTCCCGCAAGGTGGCCTAAATACAGTAGATCTTCGTTATATTCGTCACGACAGCGGTTGATATCTTCATTTATATAGAAGGTTTGCCCCGCATAGGGGCGAGATAGACCTGCTAATATGCGTAATAAACTGGTTTTGCCGGCACCATTAGGGCCTTCAATCTGGACGATATCGCCAGCATTAATCTCAAAACTTAATTCATCAAATAGAATGCGTTCTTCACGGATGCATGTCAGCTTGCTCGCTGATAACAGTGTGTTTACTGAAGTTATATTTGTCACTGAACCCTCTATCTCAAGCCGGAAGGAAACACAAGTGATTCTAACACAAACGATATTGCGGGTTTACACTTGCTTGGGACTAGATGTCAGCAATTTGATGTGGTTCCAATAACCGCAATATTTCTCGTACAAATCGAACTTTTTTAATATTTGCTAATATATTAACGAATTTGTCACGCTTGTCGCCTTATATCATTTGTGCTGAGATTCTAATCACAAAAAGATGAGATTTATTGAAGTTTGTAGTAATCTTAGTCCGCTATAATGAGTCTGCCTCAAAGGGCAGCGCGAGCTTTGTACGTATTTGCATTAGGAACATTGAACATGAAAAAACTGTTAGCAATGACTGCAGTCGCTGCTTTGACTATGTCAGTCAACGTTTCAGCTCAAGATGCTGAAGCTATTTTCAACAAGGCATGTACCGTGTGCCATAGCATGGGTGTTGCTGGTGCTCCAAAAGCGCACAATGCAGCGGAGTGGGAACCACGTTTAGCTAAAGGTGTTGATAATCTAGTTAAAAGTGTAAAAACAGGTTTAAACGCAATGCCACCAGGTGGTATGTGTACTGATTGTACTGATGATGATTACAAAGCAGCTATCGAGTTTATGTCTAAAGCTAAGTAATTTTTTGCAGTGTTAAAAAAAACCGGCATTAGCCGGTTTTTTTATGTCTGCGCTAAGCTGAAACTTAGTGCTAGGTGCGAATAACTTATTGCACTTGGGTATCCAGTACTAAGTTTGCCGTTTCACCCACATTAACTTTGCTGATTTTTCCTTGAATATCACCCGCCTGAGGTTTGATATTGCCATGCTTGGATAAGACGGCAATAACTTCAACGCTAGCAGTTTGGCTTAATTTTACATCGCCCCCCATGCCTGTGCTGTCGTCTAGTGTCACTGTAACAGGCAATGATTTTGCACTAACTTTGGTTGCTGCTAGCGGTACTTTAGGACCTTCAGTTGCACGTGCAAAGACAAAGATAGTGTCTTCTGGGCTCGCTTTAGCTGCAAGTTCAGGTGAAATTGAAATTTCAATACTTACTGATTTGCTTGTGACTTTTGCCTGCTTGTGTACATCATCGTTAGGCATACCTGTCGTTTCGGCTTGCATACGTAAGTTAGCTGTTTCGATGGCATTCATCAGTGCGGCGCGATCCACATCTGTGCGGTCACTATTAAGAATGGTCTGCCATGAATCAATGGCTTTTTGGTACTTAGCAGTAAAGAAAGCATCCATACCAACTAACAACAGTGTTGATGGATCCTGTGGATCTAATGCTAGCGATTCGTCTATTAAGGCTTGAATTTCTGGTGTCATTTGCTGACCGGCTTTGTAGTACAGCGCCGTGGCCTTTGGTCCGATTAACTCGGCATGTTTGCCCACTAAATCCATCACTTTGTCGAAGGCCGCGACTGCTTTATCAAATTGGTTAGCCGAAATATATGCATGACCTAGACTAAACCAAGCCTGACTATTTTCTGGCTCGGCTTGCACTTGGGCTTCCATCATTTGTACGCGCTGCCCCATGATTTGCGCAGTATCCATACCTGCATGTGGGTTAGCCGCTTGGGTATTGCCAATATTTTCAAAGGCCCCTAATTGCTGATAAAGGTAACCTGAGATCGCAATCAAGCATACCGACATGACTGATGGCCAAAGGATACTTTTAGGTTTGATTTGATTGACAAGGGAATCATCGCTCGCTTGTTTGATGTCTTGGAGTAAACTGATTTCGAGTTCTTTCTTAAGCGCATCAAATTCTGCTTGGTCGAGCAGTTCTTCATTAAGTTCTTTCTCAAGGGTGGAAAGACGTTCATTGAACAATTCGAGGTTCGTTTGTTTGCGAACACCAGCTTCCTCAGTACGCAATAACTTTTGCTGTCTGAAATGTGGGATCCAGATCAGTGTTAAGCTGACCAACACAACAAGCGCAATAAAAATCCAAAATGTCGTCATTGTTTCTATATTCACTTTAGTTTGCATAAAAGCGGTTGTTACCGCTGGCTTGGAAGCAAGATTATACGTAAAGATTATTCATTGAACAGTAATATAAGACCTTCACAACTGTGAAAGCTGAGAGTTGGGCACTGGTTCACAAATTGTTCCATCTGGTAAATTTTATATGAAACTTAAGGCTCATTTATCTGTCACATGCAAAACTGTAGGCCTGCGGTGGCTCCATTTGGGCAAAAATCGAGAATGAGACAAGTCACCCAGTTTTGTATGAAAGAGGCAGACAGGAACAATAGCAAATACTAAAATGAACCAAATTTCGTGCATTTGTGTGAACAGCATGTTGTGCGTTGGTTTGGAATTTTTCTAAATCAACATATTATTAGAGACTGAGGAAAACCCATGATCCCAGAACTTGGACACTTTTCGCTGATTATAGGAGTGGCATTCGCCTTCTTGTTAACCAGCGTTCCCCTTATAGGTGTTGCCCGTAAAGACCAATACCTAGTGAGGTATGCTTGGCCGTTAGCCTACGGAATGTTCTTTTTTATTGCTTTATCCGTAGTATCGCTTGGTTATAGCTTCGCCGTTGATGATTTCTCCGTGGCCTACGTGGCACATCACTCTAATTCTCAGTTACCTATTTTCTTTAAGATTGCGGCCGTATGGGGCGGTCATGAAGGGTCTCTGTTGTTCTGGGTGTTTGCGTTATCGACTTGGGCCGCTTCTGTCGCATTATTCAGTAAAGGCTTGGAAGAAGTGTTTACTGCAAGGGTGCTGGCTGTATTGGCGCTGATTGTGATTGGTTTTAGCTTATTTATGCTGCTCACTTCTAGCCCATTTGAACGTTTATTTCCAATGCCAGCCGAAGGTCGCGACTTGAACCCAATGTTGCAGGATGTTGGCTTAATCTTCCATCCGCCAATGTTGTATTTAGGTTATGTGGGTTTCTCTGTAAGCTTTGCGTTTGCAATTGCTGCATTGATGAGTGGCCATCTTGACTCGGCTTGGGCTCGTTGGTCTCGTCCTTGGACCTTGGCTGCTTGGATTTTCCTCACTGGCGGTATTGCATTAGGTTCTTGGTGGGCATACTACGAATTAGGCTGGGGTGGCTGGTGGTTCTGGGATCCAGTAGAAAATGCCTCTTTTATGCCTTGGTTAGTGGGTACTGCTTTAGTGCATTCGCTCATCGTAACGGAAAAACGTGGTGCATTCCGTAACTGGACAGTATTGCTGTCAATCTTTGCATTTTCGTTAAGTTTACTGGGTACCTTTATCGTGCGTTCCGGCGTACTGACTTCGGTTCACTCATTCGCAGCCGATCCAAGCCGCGGTATGTTTATTCTGTTATTGCTCGGCTTAGCTATCGGTGGTTCGCTCACGTTGTTTGCCTTCCGCGCAAGTGAAATGAGCAGCCCTGCACGCTTCGAATTGAAATCAAAAGAAACCATGCTGTTAGTCTGTAACGTATTGCTGACTGTCGCTGCTGGTACAGTCCTGTTAGGGACGTTATATCCACTGTTGATCGATGCTTTAGGCATGGGCAAGATCTCTGTTGGACCTCCATATTTTAATGCTGTGTTTGTACCGATCGTGCTCGTGCTGTTTGCGTTTATGGGCGTGGGTCCGATCATCCGTTGGAAGAAATCAAAAGCGGGTGAGTTAAAACGCCAATTGCTGGTGCCTGCATTAGTATCAGCCGCGATTGGTATCGTGACGCCATTTATTGTCGATGGTGCTTTTAACGTGTGGGTTGCTTTGGGTATCGCCGCTGCTGCTTGGATTGTGTTGGCAACCGCAAGAGCCGCTTACAATATCGTGAAGCCTAAAGATGGTGAATTAAGCGTGGCACGTATGGGCCGTAGTGAGCTGGGTATGGTCTTAGCTCACTTAGGTATTGCTGTGTCGGTTATCGGTGCCACTATGGTATCTAACTACTCGGTTGAGAAAAGTGTGCGTATGGGGCCCGGCATAAGCCAAGAGCTTGCGGGTTATACCTTTAAATATCTTGAGACTAAGAACGTCGTTGGTCCTAACTACACCGCACAACAAGGTCAAATTGAGATCTACAAAGGCGATAAGCTGCTGACGTTACTCAAGCCTGATCGTCGCCAATACAATGTGCGTACTATGGACATGACCGAAGCCGGTATCGATTGGGGTCTGTTCCGTGACTTATATGTCACCATGGGCGATCCAATCAGCAGCACTGAATTTGCTGTGCGTTTGAACTACAAGCCTTTTGTTCGTTGGTTATGGTTTGGAGCAATATTCATGATGGTCGGTGGTTTCTTTGCCGCATCGGATAAACGCTATCGCTCAAAAGTGGCAGCTACCGTTAAGCCGCAAACTGAAAAAGCGAAATTAGCTACCGCTCAATAATTGGGGAATGTATGAAGAAGTTGGTTCTGTTTATCCCATTAGTCATTTTTCTTGGCATGGGAGTATTTTTATACAAAGGATTGTTTTTAAATCCGCAGAAACTGGATTCAGCTCTGGAAGGAAAGCCTATTCCGGCTTTCCAACTGGAACGTCTCGAAACACCAAACGAGATGATTACCAATGAGCAACTGAAAGGAAAAGTGTCATTACTTAACGTTTGGGCTACTTGGTGCCCCTCTTGTAAGTATGAACACCCTTTCTTAGTCATGCTGAAACGTCAGAATATTCTGCCTATCTATGGGATTAACTACCGTGACGAACGTATCCCCGCGCTGGAAGAATTAAAACGCCAGGGTGATCCTTACAATATTAATATTTTTGATAAGGATGGACGCTTAGGCTTAGATCTTGGCGTTTACGGTGCACCGGAAAGCTTTATTGTTGATCATAATGGCATTATTCGTTATCGCTACGCAGGGCCTATTGATCAGCGTGTATGGAGTGAAACTCTCTATCCTATGATTCAACAACTCCAAGCTGAAGCGGCGAAGGATGGTGCAGCGTGAGAATTTTGACAAAAATCATTGGTGGCCTGGTGTTAATGCTGAGTATGGTGACAACCGTAATGGCCACACCTGTAGATACTTACGAATTTAAATCACCCGAAAATCAAAAACGAGGTTTGTCATTAGCGCATGAGTTGCGTTGCCCGCAATGTCAGAACCAAAACTTGATCGATTCCAACTCGCCCGTTGCACGAGATCTGCGCCTTGAAGTGTATAAAATGGTCGATGAAGGCAAAGGTGACGATGAAATCATCGAGTTTATGACCAGCCGTTATGGTGAGTTTGTACTCTACAAACCGAAAATGGAAACTAAAACCTATATTCTTTGGTTAGGTCCAGTGGGTTTGTTATTGCTCGGTCTTATCATTGGTTTCATCTTTATCCGCAAGCAACGTATCGGTGGCACGACCGAGCCTGAGATCAGTGCCGAAGATCAAAAAGCGCTTGATGCTTTATTAAAGCGTGATAATAAATGAAGTCATTTGCTTTAGCTGCAATCCTAGCGAGTCTGTCTGTTGCCTTTGCTGGTGGTGCCCATGCGTACCCCGGCATGCAGCAGGCAAATAAACCGATTGAGTCGACAGTCGATCTGATTAACGTTCTTCCACAGACTTATCCTATCGAAGTTGTTGCTTTTAGTGATGCGAATGGAAAGCCTATCGACTTTAGCCAATACAAAGGCAAAGTTGTGATGGTCAACATGTGGGCGACCTGGTGCCCACCCTGCGTAAGGGAGTTGCCCGCAATTGAGCGTTTGGCGACAAAGTTTAAAGCGGATCAGTTTGCGTTATTGCCTATCTCTATCGATGCTGGTGGTAAGCAACAAGTGCAGCCTTTTCTCACATCATTAGGAATGGCAAACTTTAATTCCTATTACGATCCTACGCAAAACTTAGGGCAGGTGTTCCCACTGGATACCATTCCTGCAACCTTTATTCTCGATCAAAATGGCCAATTGATCGCGTTTGTGCGCTCCTTTGTCGATTGGGATGATGCAAAAGCCGTATCGCTAATCCAAAGTTTTATCGATAAAGGCGCTAAAAAGCTGAATTAAACAGCATATAGAGCGTAAATAGAGCACCGTTGTAGAAAAGATCGCCATGCGATCTTTTTTCTTTTAAAAAGCGCTTGCACAAAAAGTTTCGCTGCCTATAATGCGCATCCACTGACACGGCAGACAGCGAAAGCTAACGCGGTTACAGTACGAATCGAATGCAAATTGTGCAGTTGATTCGAAAGCCTCAAGAAGTTTGTAAAAACACCTTGACGCGACAAGGGAAATGCGTAGAATACGCAGCCCTGACCCGCTGAGCGGTAACGCGAAGTGAGTGGTCAAATGCTCTTTAACAATCTAAACAAGAAATCTGTGTGGACACTCACAGGTGTTGAGTTAATCGAAATTACTCTGCCGTTTGGCGAGTAATCAAAGAATTAAATCAATGAATGAGTGTTCATAGCAATATGTACAGTTTGTTTTGGCACTTCTTTTAACTAAGAAATGTTGAAACAA